>CAZDNN010000521.1:0-4659 GCA_964506385.1 uncultured Planctomycetota bacterium | reverse complement strand
GGCGGCCGCTTCTTCTCGGTCCGCCGCAGCGGGGTCACGGGCAATGGCAGTGGGGGGAATCCCTCGGAGGCGCTGATGCGCGAGGGCTTGGGCGGCGGCGGCGGCTCCCAGTCGCCATAGGCCACCCGCTCGATGGCCAACGCGCCGACGCAGAGCGCCATGCACGCCAGCAACAGCCAACTCACCCGCCGCCGTGTCCGCTGTCCCATGACCGGACCTCCTCGTCCCCCCGGAGAGTGGAAAGGCTCCCTCGCGCGGCTGCTCAGCGGGCATGCGCCCACCGACCCGGCGCGCCACTTGCTTCTCTACAATAGAGTATAGCGCGCTGTCAAGGGGAATCCCAGGTTTTTTCGGGTTTTCGGCGACCCAAGTCTCTGGGACGGCAAGGACCTGCGGCGTCGGGCGGCCAGCCCGACGGGCTCTGTGTGTGGAGCGCCGTGCTACTTGCGGCCGCTGGACGCTGGGACGTATCCAGGGATGGTGCCTTTGCGGCGCATCTTGGCGATCTCGGCGATGGCCTTGAGGAACTGCTGGATGGCGTTCTTGCGGTGTTTGTGGCCTTCGGCGTAGTCGGCCTTGTAGTGGGCGTCGGCCGCCCTGGCGAACTCCTCGATGGCCTCCTTGACGCGCTTATGGAGCGCCTCGGCGCCTTCGGGCGGCGTAAGTTTCTGGAAGAACTGGAGATGGAGCCGCGAGAGGTCACGCGCGTAGATCGTCACGGCCTTGTCGTAAGGGTTGTTTCCGAGCATGCCTCCGACCTGGATGGCGACGCGGCCGATGGTCTCGCACAGGGTGATGTACGAGGTGACCCGCCTGGCCTTCTTGCGCAGCTCGTCGGGGGTCTCCTCGGCCGCGGTCGCCGCGCCGGACAGCACCATGACCGCGGCCAGCAGCACTGCCAGGATGAATGTCGGTCGGTTCGCCATGGCTCGCCTCCTTGGGGACTATGCCTCCACGATCTCGCGGATCCTGGCCAGGGACTCGGCGGCGTCGCCGGTGGGCCGGTACTCGAGGCCCACGTAGCCCTGGTAGCCGGCCTGGTCGATGGCCTTGAGGACGTTGGTGTAGTTGATCTCGCCGGTGCCGAACTCGTGTCGGCCTGGGACGTCGGCGGAGTGGAAGTGGCCGATGAGGTCGATATTCTCCGTGATATTCTGGATCAGGTTGCCTTCCATGATCTGCTGGTGGTAGATGTCGAAGAGCAGCTTGACGGCCGAGCTGTTCACGGCGCGGCAGATGTCGAATCCCTCGTGGGACGACCAGAGGTAGTAGCCGCCGTGGTCCACGATGGTGTTGAGGGGCTCGAGGACGAAGGTGACGCCCGCCTCCTCGCCCGCGCTGGCAACGGCGGCCATGCCGTCGATGATGCTCTGGTGCTGCTCGTCGCGGGTCATGCCCTCCTGCTCGTTGCCGACGGTGGCGATGATGGTCCTGGTGCCGAGGCGTCGGGCGACCTCGATGGTCTCGTGGCAGGCGGCGACAAATGCCTCGCGGCAGGCGGGGTTGACGAGCTGCCCCTTGGCCTTGCCCTCGCGGACGGCGGGGTCGGAGGTGTCCACGCACAGGGCGGCGAGCTCGAGGCCGGTCGCCTCCTTGGCCGCCAGGACGCCGTCGAGGTCCACCCCGCTCCAGCCCCAGAACTCGAAGGCACCGTAGCCGGCCTCCTTGACCTTCGGGATGCGGTCCACGAAGTCCAAGTCTCGATGTACCATACAGATGCAGACCGACAGCTTGGCCATCAACGGCTCCTCTCACTGGTAGAGGTTACAGTGCAGAGCGAACGTGGGTTTCAGGAGCGGGGCAGATGGATGTGTGGATGGGTGGATGAGTGGATGCCGGATGCTGGCGACTGGTGCGGCCGGGTGACTGCGCTTGTGCCGAGGATCGTGTACCGAGGATCGAGCATCCTCTTTCCCATCCACCCATCCACTCCTCCACCCATCCCCGTCACTTCTCGCCGAGGGCCTTCGATTTCAGCGTTGCCGCCTCGACGGCGTCGATGAGGGCGGCGCGGAGGCCGTGGGCCTCGAGGACCTGGAGGCCTTCGATGGTGGTGCCGCCGGGCGAGGCGACCATGTCCTTGAGCGCGGCGGGATGCAGGATGGGGTCTTTGCCCGTGCCTGCCTCGAGGACCATGCGGGCGGCGCCGAGGACGGTCTGGGCGGCGAGCTTGAGCGCCATGTCGCGGCTCAGGCCGCAGAGCACGCCGCCGTCGGCCAGCGCCTCGATGACCAGGGCGACGTAGGCGGGGCCGCTGCCGCTCAGGCCCGTGACCGCGTCGAGCTGGGACTCGGGCACCGGCCCCACGCAGATGCCGACGGCCGCGAGGAGCTGCACGACCAGCTCGGCGTCCGCCTCGGTCACCCCCGAGCCGAGCGTGAAGGCCGACGCGCCGGCGCCGACCTGGCAGGGCGTGTTGGGCATGACCCGCACGATGCGGCGTCCGCCGCCCAGGATCGCGTCGAGCTCGAACAGGGTGACGCCGGCGGCGATGGAAACCACCAGCTTGTCCTCAGTGATGGCGTCGGCGAGTGCAGGGAGCTCCTGGCGGACGACGCCGGGCTTCAGGGCAAGCACGACCACATCGCTATCGGCGATCACTGCCCTGCTGTCCTGGAGCACTCGCACGCGCAACTCGTTGGCCACGGTCGTGGCGCGGGCCTCGTCCACCTCGCTCATGGCGATCTGGCCGGGCCGCACGAGCTTCGCATCCAGCATCCCGCGGGCGAGTGCCGCCCCCATCTTCCCAGCGCCAAGGAAGCCGATCGTCTGCGTCAGCATGGGCTCGTCCCCCTCTTGGGAATTCGAAGGTCGCGGCCACTATAGCACAACACGCGCGGCCCCGCAACGCCCGGTTGCTTGTGCCGGCGCCTTGGGCTAGAATGCTCGATCGTGAGCGGATCGCGCGAACCCAGGATCGAGCGGCTGGACCTAGGCGAGGCCATGGCCGGGGTGCGGACCAAGCGCGATATCGAGGCGCTGTTCCGATACCTCGGCATCCGCGCGAGCAGGCGGCTGGGGCAGAACTTCCTGATCGACCAGAACCTGCTGGCGGCGATGGTCCGCGACGCGCAGGTCGGCGCGCGGGATCTGGTGCTGGACGTCGGGTGCGGCACGGGCCTGCTGACGGCCCACCTGGCGGGGGCGGCGGGCCATGTGATCGGGGTCGAGGTGGACCGCCGGCTGTTCGCAATCTGCTCGCGGTTCGTGGGCGAGAGGCCGAACGTCGAGCTGCTCCAGTGCGACGTCCTGGCCTCGAAGCACGCTATGGAGCCGAGGGTTCTGGACGCGGTCCGCCATGCGTGGGCCACTGGCCGGTTCGAGGCGTTCCGCGTGGTGTCCAACCTCCCCTACTCGGTCGCGTCGCTGGTGGTCCCGAACGTGCTGGAGACGGACCTGCCGCTGACGCTGATGGTGGTGACCGTTCAGAAGGAGGTGGCCGACCGCATGGCGGCGGCGCCGGGGTCTAAGGACTACGGGGCTCTGTCGGTGGTGGTCCAGGCCCACGCATCGGTGACGATCGCCCGGTCCGTGCCGCCGTCGGTCTTCTGGCCGCGGCCCCAGGTGGATTCGGCCATCGTGCGCGTCGTGCCGGAGCCGGAGCGGCGTGCGGGCATCGCTGACTATGGAGCATTCACGTCGCTGGTGCGGGGCGCCTTCGGCCACCGGCGCAAGCGGCTGGCGAACGCGCTCGCCACGTCGCACGTCGTGACCGGCAAAGAGGCCGCCAGCGCCCTGCTGGCAGCGTGCGGCATCGAGGCGACGGCCCGCGCGGAGCACGTCAGTCTCGACGGGTACATTGCCCTGGCCAACGCGCTGGCCAGGGAGGCATCCTAGGAGGAGACGATGCAGCCGGTGCTCTACGACTTCACGAAGGAGGACCCGTGGCGGGTCTTCCGCATCATGGCGGAGTTTGTGGACGCCTTCGAGCTGATGGCCCAGGTGCCGCCGCCGCGGGTCACGGTGTGGGGCTCGGCCCGCACGCCGGAGGACCACCCCCGCTACGCGCAGGCCCGTGCGCTCGGCCGGCGTCTGGCCGAGGAGGGCTACTCGGTGGTGACGGGCGGCGGGCCTGGGATCATGGAAGCGGCGAACCGCGGGGCAGCCGAGGCCGGCGGCCAGTCGGTGGGCCTCAACATCCTGCTGCCCTTCGAGCAGGTGCCGAATCCCTATGCCAACCACAGGATGGAGTTCCGCTACTTCTTCTGCCGCCGCGTAATGTTCGTCAAGGACTCCAGCGGCATCATCGTGATGCCGGGGGGCTTCGGCACCCTCGATGAGTTCTTCGAGGCGGTGACCCTGATGCAGACGGGGAAGATCCAGCACCCGCCGATCATCTTGCTCGGGAGCGACTACTGGCGGGGCCTGCTCGACTGGATTCGCAACACCCTGCTGGCCAACGGCGCCATCTCGCAGAGCGACATGGACCTCTTCCACCTGACCGACGACATCGAGCAGGCCATCGGGATCATCCACGACGGCAACGCCAGCCGACAGGGGACCTGACAAGTCTGGCCCCGGTTCTTGGTGCTCCTTTCCTGTTCGTCCTCGTCGTCCTCGTCCTCGACGTCTGCCCTTCGCCACGCTCAGGGCGGCCCAACCCGCATGAGCTCGCACGGGGCGGGGAGACGGGGTGCCGCCCGAAGGCTGAAGAGATCG
>CAZDNN010000520.1:0-4660 GCA_964506385.1 uncultured Planctomycetota bacterium | reverse complement strand
AGCGGCGGAGGGCTGCCCCCCACGTGCCTCCGCCGACTGGGAGACTCCCCGACGCTGCCCGCAGGGCGCAGGGCAGGAGCAGAGCCCGGCACCTCGTGTCCTCAACTGCCCGACCGAGCCGCAGCACAGCGAAGGCGAGGGGTTTGGCCAGCCGCACCGGCAACCGTCCGACGAGGGGGTGCGTCTGGCTGGGCCCGCAGGATAATTGCGGACCTGTTTAGGTCCGCAATTATCCTCACGGCGCAACCTGCCAAGCCGTAGGGGAATCGATGTGGAGCTCTGACATCGCAACCGCCTGGCGGCTTTCGAGGCATCGGGCTCGTCTCGTAGGCAGGCTTTGACAGGTTGGCGGGGCGCAGGTAGACTCCCGAGCGATCGGAGGCACCCCATGCGGGTCGATCGAGCCGGCGGCGGGGGCTTCACGCTTGTCGAGATCCTCGTCGTCATCGCCATCATCGCGCTGCTGGCAGGGATGCTGCTGCCAATCCTGGGCTCCGTGACGTCCAGTGCTCGGCTGACGAAGTGCACGAGCAATCTGGCGCAGGTCTATGCGGGGCTCAGGAGCTACGCCGCGTACCGCGACGGCTTCCTCCCGCCAGTGGGCAGGCCCGATGGAGGGCCTGTGTGGCGGGTGGAGATCGGCCCGTTCCTGGGCTCTACGGACGCGCTGGGCAACGGCGGGGTCTTCCTGTGCCCGGCACACCCGGGGCGTGCTCCCAGCTACGGCCTCAGCCATCACTGGGCGGCAGGCGAGGACCTCGGCGATGATCCCGACGGGCTGCTGGGCGCGCTCACCCCCGAGCTGGACGATGCCAGGAGGCCGGCACGGACGGTGTTCGTGTGCGGTGCCGGCTACGTGCGGAACCCGGAGGAACGGCCGAGAGAGTGGCGGGAGGCCGATGGCCCTGACATCACGGGCACCGTCACGGTCCGCTTCCCCCACGACAACCATCTGGGAGAGGCGGACGGGACGTACACGCTCTGGGTCACCGACCCCTGGCGCCCCGTCCCCCGGCACCCGCACGGGAGCACGAACTGCCTGTTCCTCGACGGCCACGCCGCCGCGGTGGAGACTCGCGACCTCGTGGACGACCTCTACGGCGAGCCCCGGTGCCTCTACGATAACCAATAGGCGGGTCGTCCGCGCGGCTGTCCTTGACACGCTGCGCTGCCGCAGGCTAGAATGTCGCCGCGCGGATGCCAGCGCGGAGAGGAACCAGTGCATGGGGACGACGCGGGCGAAGCCCGAGCGGCTGTTCGGCCAGGTGGCGGTGGCGGCGGGTCAGATCGGCGCGGAGCAGCTCGAGGAGTGCCTCGGCCTCCAGGAGCTGCGGCGGCGGGAGGGCGCGGAGGTGAAGATCGGCGAGCTGCTCTTCGAGCGGGGCTACCTCACCGAGGTCCAGGTGCACCTGGTGCTGCGGGTGCAGGACGGGGCGAAGGCCCGGATGGAGATCGGCGGGTTCGAGATCCTCGACAAGCTGGGCCGCGGGGGGATGAGCAGCGTCTACAAGGCCCGCGACCTGGTGACAGGGCGCCTGGTGGCCCTGAAGATCATGCCGCCGAAGGCCGCTGAGGATCTGGCGATGCTCGAGCGCTTCCGCCGTGAGTCCCGCACCGCCGTGCTCCTCGATCACCCGAACATCGTGAAGGGCATCACCGCGGGCGAGGACGGCGGCTTCTATTACTTCGCCATGGAGTTCGTCCGCGGCCGCAGCTTGATGAGGATTCTGCGGGGCGGCGGGGCGCTGGCCGAGCGGCGGGCCGTCATCATCGCGCGTCAGGTCGCCGACGCCCTGGACCACGCATCGGGCATGGGCGTCCTCCACCGCGACATCAAGCCCGACAACATCCTCGTCCACCCCGACGACTTCGTCAAGGTCACCGACTTCGGCCTCTCCCGCTTCATCAGCGGCGACGACACCATGCTCACCCTGCCCGGCACCGCCGTCGGCACCCCCTACTACATGTCGCCCGAGCAGGCACGCGGCGAGACGGACCTCGATGTCCGCAGCGACCTCTATGCCCTCGGCGCGCCCCTCTACGAGATGCTCACCGGCGATCCGCCCCACACAGGCCCCAGCGTCGCGCTCATCCTGGCACAGCACCTCACCGAGCCGCCCCCCCCGCCCCAGGACCGCAACCCGAAGCTCTCCGACGCCGTCTGCGCCATCGTCGGCAAGCTCCTTGCCAAGAGCCGCGACGAGCGTTACCAGACGGCGCGCGACGTGATCGCGGACCTCGATGCCCACATGGCCCGTCTCGACGGAGGAGGCTCGCGATGAGACGGGGCGCCCCGTTGCTCCTCGCGCCGGCGATTGGCCTGGCCGCCTGCCTCCTGGCGGCATGCACGGGTCCCGCGAGCACGTCGAGGCGAGCCGGCATGCTCAAGACTGCCGTCCGACCCGTCCGCATCGCAGACGCAGGGCCTGAGGGCATGACCCTGCTCTTCGACGTCGAGTTCGACAACGGCAGCTCCGCCGCCCTCACCGTCGCGCGCATCGACTACGAGCTCAGCCTTGCGACGCGGCCCTGGACAGATCACGAGCCCTGGGCGAAGGGCACGGCTGGCGAGGGCACAGCGGTCGAGCCCCGGAGGACGACACTGGTGACCATCCGCGTCCCTGTCCCGACCAGCCGCCTCCGCAAGGTCCTCCCGCTGACGGCACAGGACCCGCAGCTCGGCTACGTCATCCGCGCCGCCGTCTACCTGGAAGCCGGCGGTGGCAAGACCGTGCGCGTCCCGCTCCGTGGGCAGAGCATCATCGGCATCCCCCTCGCGCCCGTCGTCGCGCTCAGGCGCCTGGCCGTCACGAAGCTGGAGCAGGAGGCCGCGCGGCTCGACCTGACGGTGCGGATCACCAACCGCAACGCCTTCCGGCTCACGATCGAGCAGCTCGAAGGCCGGGTCGAGCTGGCCGGCACGCCAACCGCGCCCTTCGGCCTGGTTCCCCGCCGCGCGCTCGCGCCGGGTGGGAGCACCGACATCACCGTCCCGATAGATGTCGATCTGCGTCGTGCCAGAGAGGTCCGAGCGGGGATCCAGCGGGGCAGGATCAACGTCCGTCTGACCGGCTCGGCTCGCGTCGCCACCCCCTATGGCAGCCCGCTTTTCCCCATTGACCGCTCCGCCCCCCTGCGCGTTCGCCGCTGAGCCCGACGGCCACGGAGTTGGCTTTGCTTTCTATTGTCCGCAGCCCGAGTTGTCGTCTTGGGTTGCGGGCTTAGCCCGCAGTAGGGGAGAGGGCGACCTGCCATCGGAGGTCCAGCTATGAGCATCCTGCGTGCGCTTGCCGTCGCCGCACTCGCCTTCGCGGGTGTGGGGTGCGTGGACCCGAGCCTCTACAAGGCGCCCGCCGCGCCGGTCGGTGGGGTGGTCATGCCCAACGGCACGCCAGCCGCACCCACTGGCGTGCCGGCGCCGGCTCAGCCGCGCGGCCATGTCCGCATCCCCGCGGCCCAGCCGACCAACCCACTGGTGAACACCAACAACATCGCCATCAGCATCGAGAAGGTCGGGGTGAGCGCCGCGACGGCCAGGGAGGCGGCGCTCGCCTTCCGCTACGCGAACGACGATGTGGTTGTCCGGGGAGGGGGCGGCCTGGCCCGCCGCAACGGCATCCGCATCGGCGTGGCAACGGGCGATCTGCGCGTCGGCCTGAGCGCCAATGAGCGCCGCACCCGCCACACGAGCCGCGACACGATGTTCATCGTTGTGGCGAACGGGGCGGAGGGGCAGATCGCCATGGGCTCGGACGCCTACGTGGGCCGCCTCGCCTACTGGACGCCTCGCGGCTACCGCGTGCTGCTCGAGCGCCAGTTCGTCGGCCGCTCGCTGGTCGTGCGTCCGCGGATCGTCGGGAGCGGGATGGTCGAGGTCGAGCTCTGGCCGCGGTTCACCGCGCGGGGGCGGCGGGGAGCCATCGACGTCACCGAGCTCGCCACGAAGGTCGTCGTCCGCAGTGGCCAGTCCATCGTCATCGGCGGCATGACGAGCGGGAGCGAGGACGTCGGTGCCGTGCTCTTCGGCGTCGGCGCTCGCCAGCGCACCCACACCATGAGCATCATCCTCACCCCCACCATCGGCGGCGCAGCCATCGAGTGGCCAGGCAGCCGGCGGTGAAGAAGTCGGCAGCGGTCAGTCGTCGGTCGGCAGGCCGATCCCCGCCAGCTTTGCTGGCTTCGCTCCCTTGCACACGGTCCCGCGACCGAAGGGCTTGAGGTCGTGATACAGCGCAAGCAGGTAGACGAATTCCTCGCTCAGGCGCTTGCGCGCGACCTGAACCAGCCGGATGAGCGCCAACTCGAGCTCGTCGGCCTCGGTGCCCTCCGAGGCCCCCGCGAGCCACTCCGCCGCGGTCTTGCCGTTGCGCCGCCACGCCACCGTGTCGGCCCCCAGCACAGAGCGCTCTGAGAGGGCGATTCAGGCCCCGGCACCCGTGGCGCTCCCGCACGAGGGAGAATCGTCCCCTGCGGGGACTCTCCAGGGGGTTGGCCGGGCTTCGCCAGGGCTCCCGTTGGTCGTCCTTATGCTAGCCAGCCCGAGTTACCCACAGGCGGTGTGCCGCCCTGCGGGAAGGCAGGCGCGACGCCTGTGGATAGCTCGGCGGGCCGACAGGCGATCTCCCTCCGCTCGGCTCGATCCGCTAGGATGGACGCGCCG
>CAZDNN010000519.1:0-4666 GCA_964506385.1 uncultured Planctomycetota bacterium | reverse complement strand
TCGCCGAGGATGGGCAGGAACCTGTATCGCACGGTCGTCTCGTCGGCGGAGACGATGATGCCCTCGCTGAGCTCCTGTTCGAGAGCCGAGACCACATCGAGCAAGCGGCTCGTGACAACGGCGGGGCGCGCATCCTCGAGGCGGAGGGTGATGACAGAGGGAGCCGAGTGGCCCCCGATGGCCAGCAGCGCGGAGAAGTCGAGATCCTGGGTGACGACGGTCCGGCTGTGCTGCCGCGCGTACTCGAGAATGTCGGCGTCGCTCGATGTCGCCTCCAGCACCTCCGACACGCGCACGGTATCCCATCCCCGGTCTCGAAGCTCGCTGGTGGTGGCTGGGGAGATGTGGATGTCGGCGAGGAAGCGGAGGCCGGCCATGCTACGCGCCTCTCACGGGCACCAGCCTCGTGCGGTCGGACGCCGCCCAGGCGGCATACCGGAGCGCCTGCGCGATGTCCTCTTCCGTCAACTCGGGGTACGCCTCGAGGATCTCGGCGTTCGTCATCCCGCTTGCGACGAGCTTGACCACGAATGGCACGGTGATCCGCGTGCCGCGGATCGTCGGCTGCCCCATGCACACGCTAGGGTCCACCGTGATGCGGTCGAGGGTTTCCATGGCAGTCCTTCTCCTCTGGGCGCAGGATACCACGCGCCTCTGCGGCTGTCAATGCCGCGAGGAGGGGCACTCTACAGAGCGCCGCACCGAGCCGCGGGCTCCGGCAACGCCCGCTCGATCTCGCCGAGGCGGTAGCCGAAGCCGGGGCCGCGAATCGTGCTGAGATCGACGCAGCCGTCGCGGCGGCGGTAGAGGCCAGGGTGGACCGCCTCCTCGGGCTTCGAGGCGTCGGGGTAGAACTGCATGGCGTTGGTCTCGACGCCCATGATGGTGCCGGCGTGCGCGGCGAGCAGGCAATGGGGCACCTGCGCGAGCATCGGGTTCGTGAGGTCCTGCACCATCAGCGTCATCCCGTGGGCCTTGGCCCAGCAGAGGGTGAGGAGGGCGCCGGTCTGTGTCTTGCAGGTCTTGAGCGCGACGCCGGTCCAGCCAAGCTCCCGCCCAAGGCGGACGAGCCGCCAGTCGTGGGCGCTCTCGTCCATGAAAAGCGGCTTGCGGGCCGAGACGCTGTGGACGTCGATGCGGTTGGCCTCGAGGTCGTAGGGGAATGGCTGCTCGACGTAGAGAACCATGCCGTAGACGCGGGGGTGCTCGACGAGCAGGCGGTCGAGGATGTCGTTGACGTAGGCGGGGTCGGTGACCGTGCAGTTGAAGTCGGCGGTGAGCCACAGGGCGCCGCCCTCGATGGCGAGCCGGCCGACGCGCACCAGGCGGTCGTAGTCCCAGGCCGCGTCGTTGCCTCGGAGCTTGACCTTCAGGCACGTCAGGCCGTCGCGCGCGATCCAGTCGGGCAGCAGCACGGGATAGCCGTCGTCGGGCTCACCGCCCGTCAGCTCGGCCTCGCTGAGCAGGTCCTTGCCGCCCACCAGGTGCCACGCGGGCAGGCGGGTCGGCGGCTCCGCGGCGAAGAAGTCGGCGGGGTACTTCCCCTCGAACGACACGTCGGCGCCCTCGGCGGGCTCCAGGTAGGCCGCGAGGTCGCGGCTCATGAAATCGGCCGTATAGGTCCTATAGGTCCTATCATTGAGGAGCAGGCCATAGGCATCGTGCAAGGCGATGTCGAAGGCCGAGGAGCAGATGAGCGCGGCCAGCCACGGCATGGGCTCGATGGCATTGCCGATTGCCGATTGCCGATTGCCGATTGTGGAGCCAGCCCCGCGCGACTGGTTGGCCTCGGCCAGAAGCCGAGGAAGCTCGGTCTGGAGGAAGGCGTGGCCGACCTCGATCGGGTGGCCGCTCACGTCGAGGCCCGCCCAGGCCTCGGCCAGCGCGACGCACAGCGCCTTCATCGCCTCGTGGCGCTCCTCGTAGCCGAGGGTGCTCGGCCAGGCCCACTGGACGCTCAGCGGCGTCTCGCCCCAGCCATCGGCCGTCCGACCCTGTGCATCGGCCACGCGCAGGCGCACCCGCGCGCAGGTGACATAGGTCGTGACCTCCGGGCCGAACTTCAGCGGCACGCGGGTGTAGACGGGCAGGAAGAACAGCTCGGCGCCGATGGGGCGGACATCAGTTGTCTTCGACATGGTTTTCTCCGACCTCCCCGCTCCTCCCGGTGATTCAGCCACCTTCTCGTCCCGATGCTCCAGCGTCGGGACGCCGCGTGCCACGCTCCAGCGTGGGGAGCCGGGGCAAGGCCCTGCTCTCGCCCGTGACGCTGGAGCGTCGCCGGTCTCGTCCCGACGCTGGAGCATCGGGACGAGTGTGGCACCCATCGAGGTCCGTCACTGCGCGATCAACTCGCCGCGCAGCATGATGTATCCGAGCCACAGATTCGTGCCGTCGAACTTCTTCGGGTCGAATCCCTTCTCGCCGCGGACCCGCTTGAGGACGGGCTCGCGGTCGGGCTGCTTCGGGCTGACCTCGATGGTGACCGTATGCTCGGCGTCGGCGAGGCCGTCGGCGACGGTGAAGGCCTGGAGCCGCCAGTAGGTGCAATACCAGTCGAACCGCTTCCGCTCGCCCACCCTCTTGCCATCGACCGTGCAGATGGCGATGCCGCCGTCGGGGCCGACGAGGTCGAACATCCTGCACATCGTGCCCCTGAAGCGGAAGGTGAGCTTGCTGCCGGGCGTGCCGCTGTGCCAGATGGTCGGCAGACGGCTCCCGAAGCGCTTGCCGAGGCCCTGCGTCTTGTCCATCTTCTCCCATTTGCCCGTGAGCATCGAAGGCTGGATGGCGACGAGACGGGCGTCCTCCCAGTTGTCGGGGTCGAGGGGCTTCTTGAGCTTGTGGGGGCCGGGCTTCGACGTGCCTTCCATCGCCTGGACGGCATCGGCGATGACCTCGGTGAACACCGTGTGGCCGGCGTCGGTGGGGTGGCAACTGTCGTGGGTGAAGATGAACTTCCCCTCGGGCGGCTTCGCGCCGCGCTCGCCGTGGAAGATGAGCTTCCCCTGCTTCTCGAGCTCGGCGATGCGGAGGGCCATGCAGATGGACGGGATGCCGTAGTGGTCGGCGACATCCTCCATCGCCGCGGCCGACCGCGAGTAGTGGCCCGCCGCATAGTCCTTCAGCATCCCCTGGTGGATGGTATAGACGAAGCAGATATCGGTCTTCGCGTCGGCCCGCCAGATCTGGCGGACGATGCCCTCGATGGTCTTGTGGATGCGCTCCGGCGGCGCGCCGCCGTCGTTCACGGCGAACTCGACGAACACCAGGTCGGGCTTGCCCGCCAGCACGTCCTTCTGGCAGCGGAACGCCCCGAGGTCTGAGCCTGTGCCGCCGATGGCCGCGTGGATCTCCTTGACCTTCGCCTTTGGCCATGTCTCCCGGAACCACTTGAGCGTCTTAGGCCGCCAGCCGTTGGCCGCCGTGATGCTCCCGCCGAAGTACGCGATCGTCACCTCCCCGCCCGCCTTCAGCTTCTCGAGCACATTCGGCAGCCCGCCGCGCACGTGCCACAGCTTCGCCGGTCGCGGCTTCGCCTCCGCCTCCCCCGCCCCGCTGCCGGTCGCGACGCCCATCAACAGCGCTCCTCCGAAGGCTACGGCCGTCCACCGCACGCCCGACTCCTTTATCTTCCCTCAGGATTCTCCCTCTCCGCGTAACGCCGCCGTCCCGGCGGCATCGGCGCTGCCAGCGAGACGCTGGCGTTACGCAAGGGCCTCGCATCGTCGCTGGGGATTATAGCCCTCGGCGCCCGGGCGAGCAAGGCGCGGAGGGCGCCTCAAGCGACTCGAGCCGGGGGTGCCACCCGGATCCGCAGGCCGGCTCTGAAGGCCTGAAAGGCCGTCATGGGACAGCCCGGGGCAAGCGGCGAGCCAAGGCGAGCCGCGCCGCCCCGGGTACCAGGCCCCACCCCAACCCAAGCCCTGTAAGGGCGGCATCGCCATCACGCCGCCCTATGGCGCCCCTACAGGGCTTTACGGAGGGGATCGGTGAACCCAGGGCGTCGCTTGGCTCGCCCTGGGCTTTCCCATCCCAGCCCGTTGGGCTGAAATGCGTGGCTGAATGGGCGTGGTGCCTGGTCGTACCTTGCGGCGCGCGATGCCATCGGCTCGGGAGCTGCGGAAGGAGCGTGCCGCCACCTCGTCAAGGACCGCATGGAAGGCGCCGGCATGCGCTGGGAGCCAAAGCGGCGTCGAGCCGCCGCACTCCAGAGGTCCCGCGTACGGCTGTGGGCCTGTGGACGGGGTCTTTTGTGGAGTGCGGTGGCCTGACACCACCTTGGCTTCTCGCGGAGCGGGCGGACCGGGGGGCGCGGTTCGCGGGCGTCTTGACTCGCCGGTCCGGGAGGCGCTATCGTAGCCGCCGGGAGGGCGGGCCGCGGCATGTGCTGAAGAGAATGTCGAATGAGAAGTGTGAAGACAAGAGGGCGCGCGAGGCTCGCGTGGGAGGATGAATGGATGCGTGGATGGGTGGATGGGTGTCGGGCGATCATCCATTCATCCATCCACCCATCCCCTTCCGTCACGGTAGCCAGCCACGTCGCGAGGCGAATCTGCCCCAGAGGTGACGCCCAACGCCTCGGACCTTGAGGAGCCGCCGATGAGAGTCTGCATGTGGTACAGCAACCGCGATATCCGCATCGAGGAGGCGCCGACGCCGAAGC
>CAZDNN010000518.1:0-4683 GCA_964506385.1 uncultured Planctomycetota bacterium | reverse complement strand
CAGGACCTCGCCTCCCTGGCAGTGGCATACCCTATAGACCATCGCCGCCCCAGTGTCAAGCGACGGTCGCAGCCAGCCCTACCAGGCAACTGCCTGGCCGAGGCCGAGGTCGGCGGCGCGGCTGAGGGCGATGCTGGCAGCCACGGCGTCCTGCACGGCGACGCCGACAGCCTTGAAGAGGGTGACCTGCCCTGGCGACGTGCGGCCCGCGGCCCTGCCGAGGACCAGCTCGCCCAGCTCGGCGTGGATGTGGTCGGGGCCGAAGAGGCCCTGCGCGATCGGCTGGATGAGGTCGCCCGTTTCCTCGAGTGCCGCCTCCCGGCTGTCCACGACGACGAGCGCGCGGGCGACGGTCGCGGCGGGGATTTCCTGGACGTGTGGCTGGTAGGAGCCGATGGCGTTGACGTGTGCTCCGGGCTTCAGGTCCGCGTCGTCGAAGACCGGCTCGGCCGAGGTCGTCGCCGCGCACACGATGTCCGCATCCGCCACTGCCTCACGGGGATCGGCAGCCCGAAGGTCGTCGGGGATGGGGCTTTGGGCTGCCAGGTCGGCGATGAAGCCTTCGACGGCGTCGGGCCGCGGGTCGCAGATGCGGACGCTCTCGATGGTGCGGACCGTGCAGACGGCTTCAAGCTGCGTGCGCGCCTGGACACCGGCGCCGAAGATCGCGGCCACGCGGCTGTCGGGCCGGGCCAGCAGGTCGGTGGCGGCGCCGGAGGCGGCGCCCGTGCGGATGGCGGTGAGCGTCGCCCCTTCGAGGAGGGCGAGGGGCCGCCCCGTCTCCGGCTCGAAGGCGACGACCGCGGCCTGGATGCGGGGGATGCCCCGCGCGGCGTTGTGGTCGAAGAGCGAGACGACCTTCACGGCGAGCGCCTCGCCGCTCTCGATGTCCACGTAGGCCGGCATGACGAGGCTCACGCCGCCGTGACGCTCGATGCCCAGATGCGCCCGATGCGGCATCACGACGCGCCCCTCCGACAGCGCGGCGAAGGCCCGCTTCATCCCCGCGATCGCCTCGGCCATCGGCAGCGCCCGACGCACATCCTCGCCATTGAGCACCAGCATCTCAGCTCCTCAAGATCACCGTGCCATCGGGCTCGACCGCGAGCTGGTCTCCGTCGGCGATGGCCGCGAAGGCCTCCTCGGGCAGCACGACGATGGGCACCCAGCGGCCGTACATCTCGTCCGCGACGATCGACCCGAGCGCCAGGATGGGGCTGACCCGCCGGTTGATGATGGCCGCCGGCGCCGTGCCGCGGCGGACGGCTTCCAGCAGCACGGCGCTCGCCGTGCTCGATCCTTTGCCGTGAGGGAACACGAAGACGCGGCCCGTCACCACCTCGCCGCAGCGGTCGTGCCGCTCGTCCATGATGATGCCGGTCTCGGGGTCCAGTCCGCCCCAGAGGCTGATCGGCAGCTTTGAGACAAGCGCCGCGCCCTCCGCCGCGCCCGCGATCACCGCCCTGCCCCGCAGCCGCCGCGCCATCATCGCCCCTCCTGCCGCACGCGGCCCGCAATGGCCGAGCGGACGCAATCGCCGAGGGTGCCAAACGCCACCTTCACGCCGAGCTCGCCTGGGGCGTAGTAGGCGCACTTCCCCGAGTTCGTCATCAGCACCTCCGCCCCGGGCCGCACCATGGGCGTGTGGAACACACAGGTGTCGAGGGTCACCGCCGCGCCGAACGCCGCCAGCGGCTCCAGCAGCCCGCCACTCTCGGCAAGGGCGCGGGCCTGGCGGCTGGTGATGACGACGAACGCGACATCGGGATGGACGGCCGCCCCCGCCTCGGCCTCGATCAGGCGGGCAAGCTGGCGGAACTCGTCGTAGGAGAAGTGCGGGCAGCCGACCACTACCACGTCGAGCCTCTCCCCCTCCTCGGCCGACGACAGGTCGGCGAGCGCCGTCTCCCAGTCGCCGGGGCGGACCTCCACGACGTCCTCGGGCTCGGCGCCCTGGAACGCCGCGTCGCGGGTCGGCGCCTCGGGCGTGAGGCCGACGGCGTGGAAGAGCGCGAGCCCGCCCGACGAGGCGGCCGCGGCGCCCAGTGCCTTGAGCTGGTCGCTCGTCGCGTCGGGAGGCAGGCCCTCGATCACGGGAATCCGCTCGCCAGCCAGCGGGCCGAGCAGATGGCCGAAGACGGGATAGAAGAGGTCGTCGCGGAGCCGCGCCTCATCGAAGCCCATGAGGCGGAGCAGAAGCTGCCCCCTGCGGTTCTCCGCCAGGTGGAGGCCGCAGCGGGGGACTCGGCCTGTGATGGCGGCGCAGATGTCGATGTAGTCGCCGTAGCGGTTGGTCCGCGCGCCGAGCACCGAGTTGGCGTAGACGACGGCGTTGCTCTCGCCCCAGGCGACCTGCTGGCCGAAGCGCGGCGTCAGGTAGCCCTGGTACGGGGCGCAGGTCCACGTCGGGATGCAGCCCATGGCCTCGTAGGCATCGGCCTGGCGGATGGCCTCCGCGGCGAAGGCCTCGTCAATGCCGTGCTCGCGCCAGCCCACGAGGTCCAGCGGCCCCATATTCAGCGTCGTCGGGACACAGACCCGGGCGCCACCTGCCGCCAGGCGCTCGGCGAAGGCCACGCTAGCGTCCGTGAGCAGCCCGCAGCCGTCGATGTGCGCCTGCGTCACGTCCATCAGCTCTTCGACACCAGTCGCCTCGGCCAGGCGCACGACGATCCGCATGGCCAGCCGGGCGCCCTCGCCCCGCTCGCCGTCGAGCAGCCGCCGGTCGCTCTCGCTCAGGTGGATAGGCACGTCAGCGACTCAGTCCTGGTCCCGCGGTTGCCGCAGCGTCCCGTTCGCGCGCCCTCCGAAGTACTGGCGGATGTGAATGGAGATCGCGATGAGCAGGATCAGCGCCACGAACACGAACGGTACGTAAGGCCCCAACGCGCGAAGCTGGACGAACACCTGGTTGAGCACGAACACCCAGCAGACAATGGCCAGGCCCGTGCCCGTCAGCACCACCGCCATCGTCGTCCACGGCCCCAGCCCGATGAGGAACCCGATGATGCTCCCCACCACGGGGCCTGTCATCCAGAACGGGAACCACACGAAGAGCAGCAGCCCCGGAATGCCCCACCGCACGGCCCTCGGCCGCTGCGCCTCCGCGTACCGCTGGGTCCGCGCCATTGACTCCTTGAGCGGGCCGATGACGATCAGCTTGCGGTAGGAGAGCACGAAGAGCGGGTAGATGAGCAGGACGATGAAGCACTCGATCACCAGGTTGGCCACGATGACCAGCCACGGCGGCATCCCTGCGTGGAGGCCCGTCGAGATCCCTGCCGCGCGCCCGCCCAGGATGTGGGTCCAGGTCACGTTGCCAAGCTGCTGGAACAGCTCGCCCGACCACACCGACGTCAGCCCCACCGTGGCGAAGTAGAGAATGGCCACGGCGACACCCGTCAGGAAGATCCTGCCTTCGGGCGTCCACAGGGCCTCGCGCCATCGCACCAGGCGAGTATGCTCTTCGCGCTCGTCCGACATCGACACCAGCCTCTCCCCCCCAAGCCCTCTGCACCGATTATACCGAATGAGGGGCGTAACAGGAATGTCACAACGCCTCAGCCCTCGAGGACCCGTGGCGTCGCGCGCTCGACGACGCCCGCGGGGCGCTGGCCTTTGCCCTTGCGGCCGATGTCGCCCAGCTCCTCGCGGGCCTGCTCGGCGAAGGCCGCCAGCCGCGCGACCACCTCGGGACGCTCGGCCGCCAGGTTCCGCGTCTCGGAGATATCCGCGTCCAGATCGTAGAGCTCGGCCGGGGCGTTCCGCGTGCGGCCGCCGAAGCTCGTCCACTTCTTCGCCAACGGCAGATAGAGCTTCCAGCGGCCCGACCGCACGGCCTGGAGCTGCGCCATGTAGTAGTAGAAGAAGGCCTCGTGCGGCGACGTGGCGCCCGGCTCCCCAGACAGCAGCGGCCAGATGTCCCTCCCGTCGATCGTCCTGTCCTTCGGTGGAGCCGTGCCGGCGAGGCGTGCGAAGGTGGGCAGCAGGTCCATGGTCGTGGCGACCTCGTCGCAGGTCTTCCCCACAGGAATCTTGCCGGGCCATCGGACGACGCAGGGCACGCGCATGCCGGCCTCGGAGGTCGTGTAGCCCCATCCCTTGAGCGGCTTGTTGCTGCCCTGGGGCGGGCTGCGCCGTGGGGCGCCGTTGTCGGAGGTCCAGACCACGAGGGTCTGCTCGTCGAGGCCGAGACGCTTGAGGGCGTCGAGGATCTCGCCCGTGGACCAGTCCAGCTCCTCGACCGAATCGCCCCACGGGCCATTGGCCGACTTGCCCCTGAACCCGGCGCTCGCGAAGGGCGCGCGCGTGCTCCCCGGCATGGCGTGGGGCAGGTAGACGAAGAACGGCCGCTCGCGGTTCGCCTCGATGAAGCGGATCGTCTCCTCGGTGTAGCGTCTCGTCAGGGTATTGCGATCGACGGGCGCCTCGATGACCTTTTCGCCACGCATCAGCGGGATGGGCGGCCAGTTGCGGCCTGGCCGTGCCGTCATGTCGTCGCTGTAGGGAATGCCGAAGTAGAGGTCGAACCCCTGGCGGGTCGGGAGGAAGGGCGGCTGGTCGCCCAGATGCCACTTGCCGATGCAGGCGGTCGCATAGCCGCGGGCTTTGAGCACCTCGGCGACGGTCACCTCGTCGGGGTGCAGGCCCTTCCGGGCCACGGGCCGCAGCACCTGCGTGCCG
>CAZDNN010000517.1:0-4705 GCA_964506385.1 uncultured Planctomycetota bacterium | reverse complement strand
CCCGACAGGCCGAATCGCTCGCCTCCCCTTGCGGCAGCGTCGCTTACGGCATCGACGGCAACACCTGGCGAGGAATCCGGCCTAGTGGTCGAGGTAGCGGTAGATGGTGCGTCGGCCTATGCCGAGGAGGGCGGCGGCGGCGGTCTTGTCGCCGCCGGTCTGGGCGAGGGTGCGCTCGATGACCTCCCGCTCGATCTCCTTCATCGTCGTGCCGAGCGGCACCCGGACCTCGCGGACGGGGGCCTCGCGGCCGGTGATGGCGGGCGGCAGGTCGCCGATCTCGATGACGGGGCCATCGGTCAGGACGACGGCCCGCTCGATGACGTGCTGGAGCTCGCGGACGTTGCCCGGCCACCTGTGATTGCAGAGGGCCTCGAGGGCGGCGCCGGAGATGCCCTCGATCTCCTTGTCGTTGCGGCGGCGGTAGCGGTCGATGAAATGATCGACCAGCAGCGGAATGTCCTCCCGCCTCTCCCGCAGCAGCGGCAGCGCGATGCGGATGACGTTGAGGCGGTAGAAGAGATCCTCGCGGAAGCGCCCCGCCTCCGTGGCCGCTTCGAGGCTCGCGTTGGTGGCGGCGATGAGCCGGACGTCGGAGCGGAGGGTCCTGGTGCCGCCGATGCGCTCGAACTCGCCGCTCTGGAGAACCCGCAGGAGCTTGACCTGGACGGCGGGGCTGAGCTGGGCGACCTCGTCGAGGAACAGGCTGCCGCCGTCGGCGAGCTCGAAGCGGCCCTTCTTCTGGTAGAGGGCGCCGGTGAAGGCGCCGCGCTCGTGGCCGAACAGCTCGGCCTCGAGAAGCGTCTCGGGCAGCGCCGCGCAGCTCACCTTGACGAGGGGGCGCTTGGCCCGCGGGCTCCAGGCGTGGAGGGCCTCGGCCACCAGCTCCTTGCCTGTGCCGCTGTCGCCCTCGATCAGGACGGTCGCGTGGGTGGGCGCGACCCGCCGGACGAGCTTGAGGACACTGCGGAGGGCCTGGCTGCGCCCGACGATGCCGCACTGGCGTGCAGGCCGCTCTTCGGCCTCGTGGCTCTCGACCAGATGATGCCACCGGCGGACCGCCTTCGCCACCGCCGCGCACACGACCTCGCGGCGGAAGGGCTTGACGATGAAGTCGCAGGCACCGAGCTTCATCGCCTCCACCGCCTTCTCCACCGTGCCGAAGGCACTGACGATGACGAACTGCACCTCCGGGCGGAACTGCCTGGCCGACACGAGCAGCCGCATGCCGCCCATGGCCGGCATCCGCAGGTCCGCGATGACGACCTGCACCCCGCGGTCGCGCAGCACGTCGATCGCCTCGACGCCGTTGACGGCCGTCAACACCTCGTAGCCGCGTCGCGACAGGGTGCGCTCGAGGCTGTCGCGCACGCTGGGGCTGTCGTCCACGATCAGCACGGTCGAGGAGGCCTGGGCATGCATCAAGTGTCCTCCGGCTCTCGAAGGTCTCCCCTCCGAGCGAGTCAGGTTCCGGGTGCCGGATGCCGGGTGCCGGGCGCGGACGGCCCGCGCGATCGAGCATCCCCGGAACCCGGAACCTGTAACCCGGAACCGCCCGCCTGCCCGGCTGGCAGGCGAACGGTGAATGTCGTGCCGACACCGACCATGGACTCGCAGGTGAGTGTGCCGTGGTGCTTCTCGACGATCTGGCGGCTCAGCGAGAGGCCGAGGCCACTGCCGGCGTCCTTCGTGGTGTAAAAGGGCTCGAAGACGTGCTCCAACTCCTCGGCCCGGATGCCGGGGCCTGTGTCGGAGACGCGGATCTCGACGGCGCCGTTCTGCTGGGCCGTGCGGACCCGCAGGCGGCCGCCGGCGCCCATGGCCTCAGAGGCGTTCTTCAGCAGGTTCATCAGCACGAAGCGAAGCAGGCGGCGGTCGGCCTGGATGCTCTGGAGGCCGTCGGCGAGGCTCGCGGAGACGGCGATGCCCTCCCGCTCCAGCTCGTGGCGCAGGAAGCGGACCAACTCGCCCACCGTGCGGTTCACGTCCACCGCCGCAGGCTGGAGGTCGGGCAGGCGGGCGTAGCGCAGGTAGTTGTCGGTGATCTCGACGAGGACGCGCTGCTCGTTGAGCACGCGCTCGAGCAGCCCGATGGCCTCGCGGGCGCACGCGGGCTCCAGGTCGCGCAGCTCGTCCTCGACGAGCTGGATGTAGAGGCCGATCGACGTCAGCGGATTGCGGAGCTGGTGGGCGATCTGCGCCGACATGGTGCCCACGGTCGCCAGCCGCTCGGCGTCGCTGAGCCGGCATTTCAGCCGCGCCAGCTCGCCCCGCGCCTCGTCAAGCGCCGCCCGGAGTGCGGCCAACTCAGCGTCCCGCGCCGACATCCGCTGCCGCACCGCCAGCCGCCAGCGGCGCACCAGGCCGCCGCCCAGGGCGGCCGCCACGAGGCCCGCGCCGATCCCCGCGGCGCCGGCCAGGCCGATCCAGGGCCGCGACAGCCCAATCACCAGCGCCAGGAGCCCCGCGTTCGCCCCGCCCAACGCCATCCCAAACATCAGGCCGCCCCAGAGCCCCAGCAGCGCCGCCAGGACCGCCGCGGCGCCGAGGGTCGCGCGGTCCCCGCCCCCCCAAACGAGCAGCGCGAGCAGCATCGCCCAGCCCGTCAGGTCCACGACAAGCCACAGACGCCACTCCGGCCACGGGGCGTCCAGGGGGTCTGGGCGCGGAGCATCGGATGGGGGTCGGTCGGTCCGCATGCTCACCCCCGGCTCTCCGTGAGCCGCCATCGGGGTTGACGCAGTGCCCGGCCCGGGTATGCGCACACAGATTGCAGCAGCGCAGAAACGGCGCGCGGGTCGGCGGGAGCACGTCACGATGTGGTCGCGCGCCGGGTTGTCCACAGACGGAAGCCCGACTCGTGAGGCCAGCCACGCAGGCAGGAACCCTGAGCCTTCGGCGTCCGCCACACCCTCCATCGCGGCTCATTCTACCGGCCCGCGCCGCGAGGGTCAAGCAGAATCGCCGACTTGATCCCGGCGCCCGCGATGCGCAGAATGGCCCTGGGCCAGGGCAGCCGCGGAGACCACGTTGAGACACCTGATGCGCCGAGCCGGCCCCCTCATCGCCCTGGCCGCGCTCTACCGCGGCGAGCGCCTCGACGCTACCCAGGGAGAGAGACGGTGAGACACGCCATCCGGAACTGCGCGGCCGAGTGGGCCTTCGAGACGGCGAAGGCGTACGCCGATCCCTTCAACGAGGTCGAGCTCGACATGGTCGTGACCGACCCCGACGGGGAGGAGCTTCGTGTGCCGGCCTTCTGGGCGGGCGGGCAGCAATGGCGGGTGCGGTTCAGCTCGCCGAAGGTGGGACGGCATCGCTATCGCACCGAATGCTCAGATGCCGACAACGCCGACCTGCACGGCGTCGAAGGCAAGCTGGAGGTCGCGCCCTACGAGGGCAGCAATCGCCTGCTTCATCACGGGCCGCTGCGGGTGAGCGCGACGCGGCGGTACCTGGAGCATCGCGACGGCACGCCCTTCTTCTGGCTCGGCGACACCTGGTGGATGGGACTCTGCCGGCGGATGAGCTGGCCGGACGACTTCCAGCGGCTGGCGGCCGACCGCGTCGCCAAGGGCTTCACGGTCATCCAGATCGTCGCGGGGCTCTACCCCGACATGCCCGCCTTTGACCCGCGCGGGGCCAACGAGGCCGGCTTCCCCTGGGAGGCCGACTGGGCGCGGATCAATCCCGACTACTTCGACACGGCCGACCTGCGCATCGCCTGGCTCGTCCGCTCCGGCCTCGTTCCCTGCATCGTCGGCTGCTGGGGCTACTACCTGCCGTGGCTCGGCGTCGAGCGCATGAAGCAGCACTGGCGCTATCTCGTCGCCCGCTGGGGCGCCTATCCCGTCGTCTGGTGCATGGCGGGGGAGGGCACGATGCCGTGGTACCTGAGCGGGGAACGGGATGAGGAGCGGGAGCTCCAGTTGCAGGGCTGGACCGAGCTGGCGAGATATGTGCGCTCCATCGACCCCTACGGCCACCCCATCACCATCCATCCCAGCTCATCGGCACGAGCGACCGTGGCCGACCCCAGCGTGCTCGACTTCGACATGCTCCAGACCGGCCACGGCGACCGCCGCAGTCTGCCGAACACCGTGCGGCTCGTCACCGAGGGCTACGCCGCCGAGCCGGTGATGCCGGTCCTCAACGGCGAGGTCTGCTACGAGGGCATCGGCGAAGCCTGCCGCCAGGAGGTGCAGCGGCTCATGTTCTGGGCCTCCTTCCTCTCGGGCACGTGCGGCCACACCTACGGGGCGAACGGCATCTGGCAGGTGAACACGCGGGAGAAGCCGTACGGCCCGTCGCCCCACGGCATGGCCTGGGGCCACACGTCGTGGGACGAGGCGATGCGGCTGCCCGGCTCGGCGCAGCTCGGCCTGGCGAAGCGGCTGCTCGAGCGCTACCCGTGGTGGGGCTTCGCGCCCCATCCCGAGTGGGTCGAGCCCCACGCCACGCCCGACGACCCCTTTCAGCCCTACTGTGCCGGCATCCCGGGCCACGCCCGCTTCGTCTTCCTGCCCTGGCCCGTCTGGGGCATCACCCTCCGGTGCATCGAGCCCGAGGCCGCCTACCGCGCCTTCCTCTGGAACCCGACGAACGGCGATGAGACCGACCTCGGCCGCGTCGAGCCGTCCGCCGACGGCTCGTGGCGCATCCCCCTCGACCGGCCGCCGATCTACCAGGACTGGCTGCTCGTGCT
>CAZDNN010000516.1:0-4714 GCA_964506385.1 uncultured Planctomycetota bacterium | reverse complement strand
TGATGCTCCTGCTGCCGCCATGGGGCGACGGCAGGCGCGAGGAGGCCGACGACGGGGACGAACTGGATCAGGAGGGAGCGCGTCTGTATGATCAGAGTGGAGAACGCTCCGCTTAATGGAGACGATGGATGAGAGCAACTGGACTCGTGTTCGCGACGGTGGGCCTCCTGGCTTCGTGTGCGCTGGCGGCGGCCAAGGCCCCGCCGATGAGCTTCGAGGGGGCGAAGTGGATCTGGTCGTCGTCGAGCCTCGGGGAGGACGGGCGGTCGTACCCGGCCGAGGTCCGCTTCTTCCGCGCCGCCCTGACGCTGCCGCAGGGCACGCAGGTGACGTCGGCGGAGCTGATCGTCACTTGCGACAATATGTTCGTGCTCTTCTTGAACGGGAAGCTCGCGGGCGAGAGCGAGGCGAGCAACAACTGTTGGGGCAACCCGAGGTGGTTCGACGTGGCCGGGATGCTGGTGCCCGGCCGCAACGTCATTGCGGTGGAGGCGGTGAACACGCTGCCTGGCCCCGCCGGCCTGATCGCCAAGCTCGTGGTGCGGCTGGGGGACGGGCGGCAGGCCGTGCGGGTGACCGACGCGAGCTGGAAGTTCAGCGATGAGGAGGTGGCGAACTGGCACCGTGCGGACTTCGACGACAAGGTCTGGGCCGATGCGTACGTGGTGGCGGACTTCGGTGCGATGCCGTGGCGGAAGCCGACGCCCCGCGGCGGCGCCGTCCGCGCGGGGGGGGCGATGACTGCGGCCCGGCGGGCGACGAGCCGCGCGTACGAGGCGCTCAAGGCCTCGGCGAAGCGCGGCGGCACTTCGGCGGCCAGCACGGTGACGGAGATCAAGCCGGATATCGACTACCCGTGGCCCGAGGCCGTCGTCTACGTGGGCGCCGACTGTAGCCTCTACCGCCCGCACGTCCACGCGGGCAACAAGTACGACAGCCTGAGCGTCACGATCTTCAACCCCCGCAAGTCCCGAGCCTTCCCCGAGCACGACCTCCCTGCGCCCATGAAGGTCGGCCGCAAGCTCTATGCCCTCAGGCCCGCCCGGCCAGGCTCCACGCCGCAGCTCCTGCTCGACGCGGGCAAGGGCGCGATGGGCTCGCCCAGCGTCTCCTTCGATGGGAAGTGGATCTACCTGTCCATGGCTTACGACGGCGAGCCGTTCTTCCACATCTACCGCCTGCCCGCCGAGGGCGGGAAGCCCGAGCGGCTGACCGACGGGCCGTTCCACGACATCGATCCCGCCGAGCTGCCCGACGGCCGAGTCGTATTCACGTCCACCCGCATGGGGACGTTCGAGGAGTACCACAGCCCTCCCTCGCGCGCGCTCTTCGTGATGAGCGCCGACGGGAGCGGCGTCCGCCCGCTCACCTACACCTTCATCTTCGACAACGAGCCTGAGGTGCTCGCCGACGGGCGGATCCTCTTCATCCGCTCCGACAACTTCTTCGACCGCGGCAAGGTCGAGACTCTCCTCCACGCCGTCCACCCCGACGGCGGCGACGGCTACACGGAGTTCGGCCTCGACCGCGGCCCAGAGTACGGCGGGCGGCTCCGGGCCTTCCACTGCGGGAGCCCTGCTCCCATGCCCGACGGCCGGGTGGCCTTCGTCTCCAACCGCGGAATCACCATCGGGCGCCCCGGCAGCCCGCCCGAGACGTGGCAGCATCTGGGCCTCCCCGCGGGCGGCGTGGCGGCGCTGCCCGACGGCCGGCTGCTGTGCACCCTGCCGCGCCGCGTGCCCGTCGAGATCAAGGCGGGGAGGAAGAGGCGGAAGGTGATGGACTTCCGCTACCAGAAGATCGCCATCGTCGATCCCAAGAGCCGCAGGGTCGAGGTCGCCATCCTCCACGACAGCGAGGCCGACGGCGACGCCCTCCACTCGCCCGTCTACCTCGGCGCCCGCCCGCGTCCGCCCGTGCTGTCCCAGCGGGCGAAGCTGCACCGCGCCGGAGCCGTCGGCGCGACGGGGTTCCTCTTCTGCCAGAACGCCCGGTTCACCCGCCAGACGACGGCCGGGTGGCGTCACGTGCGGGCCATCCGCGTCCTGGCCGGCAAGGGCCTGACGGTCCGGTCCTCCCACTCCTACATCGTCCACGCCGGCAGCGAGGTCATCGAGCTTGGCACGGTGCCCCTGGCGCCCGACGGGTCCTTCGCCGTCGAGGTGCCGGCGGACACGGCGCTCGCCTTCCAGGCGGTGGACGCCGAGGGGCGCTCGGAGCTCAACGAGATGTCGTGGATCTACGTCCGGCCCGGCGAGCGGCGTAGCTGCCTCGGCTGCCACCACCCGCGGCAGGCGGTGCCGTCGAACGTCTCGGAGTCGCCGCTGGCGCTTCAGGCGCGCCCGCTCAAGCTCGTGGGGCAGGGGAGCCCGCACCGCTTCCGAGGCAACAACGCCGCCGTCACCGGCCTGATGAACATGCAGTTCGACCGCTACCGCGAGGTCGCCGGCATCAACCGCCACGGCGACACCGCCGACCCGTCGGCCACTGGCGCGCAGGAGGTGGCCGCGCTGGTCGGGCAGCTCAAGGGCGACGACGAGGGGCTCAGGATCTCGGCGGCGCAGCGGCTCTCCATCTTCCGCGACCCCGCCGCCGCACCGGCGCTGGCGGAGCGCCTCCGCGATGCGAGCCGCGAGGCCCGCGTCGCCGCCGCCATCGCCCTCGCCGCCTGCGGCACCCGCCAGTCCGTGCCGCCACTGCTCGATGCCTTGACCGATCGGGATGCGCTCGTGCGGCAGGCCGCCGCCGTCGCACTGGAGAACCTCACGGGGCACGCCGAGCCCTTCGACCCCTTCGGCGACACGCAGACGCAGCAGGCGCGGGCCTGGCGGGCGTGGTTCGGGAAGACCGATTGGGCGGCGATCGAGCGGGAGCTGGCCGAGCGGATGAAGAGCGACGACCGCGGCGTGGTCCGCCGCGCCGCCGTCGCGCTGGGGCACGTCGGAGGCGATGCCGCCCGCGTCGCGCTCCGCGCCTACGTCGCACGCGAGCGCGGCAACAACCCGCTGCCCGAGTGGCGCAAGAAGCATCGCGGCGACGGCGCCCGCTTCAACGCCCTCTCCCCCGTCAACCCCCGCACCCTCCAGGCCGCCACCCGCGCGCTCGGCTACCTGAAGGACACGGATGCCGTCCCGCTGCTGGCCGGGACGCTCGGCCAGCACAGCGATCCGGGACGGGGCAACCTGTTCCTCGCCGAGGCGTGCGTCGAGGCCCTCGGCCGCATCGCCACGCCGGAGGCGGAAGCCGCCCTGATCGCCGCCTTCGCGAAGCTCCAGGACTATCCCCGCTACACGAGCTGGTACGGCGACCACGGGGCGCTGATGGCCTGCCACGCCTCGCCCGTCCACTACTTCATCGCCGAGGCGCTCGACGCCATGGGCTCCACGAGGGCCGCGAGCATCGTGCCCCATCTCATCCGCTCGGTCCCCACGGACCCCGACCGCGCGCTGCTCCTGCCCAGCGACGATTGCGAGACCCTCACGGGGCGGGTCATCCGCCGCAGCGGCGCCGAGGCGGCGGTCGTCGAGACCTGTCTCGCCATCCTCGGCGACCCGGATGCCAAGCGCACCAAGGCGATCGAGGAGGCCATCGCGAGGGTCCACCGCTGCTGGGGCGGCCACCCCGACCCGCAGAACCGCGCGGCGCAGGTGCTTTCCCTCATCTGCCGCGACCGCAGGGCCGAGCCGCGCATTCGCGCCGCCTTCGAGCGCTACCGCGCCAGGCCAGTCACCATCCACCGCGTCTTCGACAAAGGCATCCCCGTCGTCCTCACCCTGCCCGAGAAGCACTGGGTCTGCTTCTACCTCGCCCGCACGCTGGGCAACCTCGCGGACCCGCGCTCGGCGGACGGCCTGATCGCCGCGCTCGAACAGAGCCCGCCCGAGGGCGCGTCCGGCCACCCCGACCCGCTCGGGCCGGGCGTCCTCTTCCTGCACAATGACCTCACGCCCTGCTGGCGCGCCGCTGTCGCCTGGGCACTCGGCCGCATCGGCGACAAGCGCGCGGCACCCGTGCTGACAGGGATCGTCAAGGATCTCAAGAACGCGCCGGACACCCGCCACGCCGCCGCCCAGGCCCTCGGCCGCATCGCGGACCCCGCCAGCCTCGACGCCCTCCACAAGCTCGCAGAGTCCTACCCCGAGGTCTCCACCCGCCGCGCACTGCTCGAGACCTGCGCCGCCCTGGCCGCGCGCCGGCCCGCACCCGCGCGACCATAGCAGAATGCAGCATGGCCCGATTGGGATCGGTGGCGAGTGTGGGATCTATGGCGACGGCAACGGCTTAGAACCAGAGCTGGTCGCCGAGCGCCTCGGTGGTGCGCTCGCGCCAGCGGAGAGCCTCGTCGGCGCGGATGAGGTCGATGGGGTTGTGGTCGTCGGTCAGCAGCAGCGCGCCGCGGGTGTCGGGCACGACGGTGAGGCGGGCGATGGCCTCGGTGATGGGATCGACGCCGTCGAAGACCCCCAGCTCCCCGAGCCAGCCGCGGTTGAACTCGATGGGCTTCGCCGACGCGAAGATGACGATGGGCTGGACCGCGTCGCTCTCCTGGTGCTTGATGGCACGGACGTGGGAGAAGACCTGGCCGAGGGTGTGGTATGCGGAGGCGAAGGCGCGGCCGGTTGGCGAGCCGATGAAGTTGATGGCCAGGATCCCGTCGTCGTCGAGGACTCTGCGGCAGGCGCGGAAGGCCTCCAGGCTCGTGAGATGGAAGGGG
>CAZDNN010000515.1:2079-4715 GCA_964506385.1 uncultured Planctomycetota bacterium | reverse complement strand
CTATCCCGGGGGCCATCGCTACTGGCGGGTGACGGACCCCCAGGCGGACCTCGGCGACAAGCAGATCTACGACCCCGGCGAGATAGATGGCCTGCTGGAGGCACACGCCTGCCACTTCGCCGATCTGATCGGCGAGATCCTGGACGCCGATGATGGGGTGGACGGGGCGCAGGGGGTCGTGTGCGCGCCCTTCGACGCCGAGTTGTTCGGCCACTGGTGGTTCGAGGGGCCGCTGTGGATCGAGAAGGTCTGCCGCAAGCTCCACCGCAGCGCCGTGCGCCCCGTCCAGTGCGGCCAGTACATGGACGCGCAGGCGCCTCAGGGGGTGGTGCAGCTCCCCGAGGGCTCGTGGGGCGAAGGCGGCTTCCACTGGATCTGGCTCAACGAGTGGACGGAGTGGACGTGGAAGGACATCTACGAGTGCGAGGACCGCTTCATCGCGCTTCTGGCGCTGCCCGACCGTGACGCGACACTGGCCGAGGTGCTCGAGCAGGCGGGCCGCGAGCTGCTGCTGCTCGAGAGCAGCGACTGGCAGTTCCTGATCAGCACGTGGCACGCGCGGGACTACGCGGAGAACCGCCTGGCCGTGCACTACAACGACTTCAAGCGTCTGGCGTCGATCGCCGAGGCCTACGCCGGGAACCGCACGCTGGCGGACGAGGATCGCGCGTTCCTCGAGCAGTGCCGCCGCCGCGACCCCGTCTTCCCCGACCTCGATCTCGATGCCTGGGCGCTCTGACTGCCAGCTCCGGCTCGGGTGGCGCGGTGGCTCTGGGAGGGCGAGGCCCCTGCCGAGCCGCGACTCGCTGCGGGGCTCCCATCCCTGGACGCGGCTCGGCGGGAGCCTCGCCCTCCCCTGGCTCGTGCGCGTCGTACACCTTGCCGGCCGCAGGCCTGCTGCCGGCGGACTTGTAAAAGATTGCATGGGGGTGAAGCAGAGGGCGGGACCATCCGACTAGGGGGATGATGGATAAGGGCCTCCATCAACTGCGGCGCAAGTGCCTTCCAAGGAAGGAGGTAAGGCGATGCAGATGCGAGCGCTCGCGGGCCTGGCAATGGCAGCGGCAGTGGCGTGGTCAGGATCGGCAAGGGCAGCGGAGCGGCCGACGGCCGAGGCCATCCGCGCCGCGGCGAAGGCGGTGGCTCCCGCTGTGGTGGACGTGGAGGCCGCCGTCCGCCAGTGGGGCGGTGTGGTCCCCGACATTCGCGTCTGGCCGCCCGGCCAGGAGATCCCGCAGCCGCGCGGCCGCCAATGGCAGTGGCAGTGGCAGTGGCAGTGGCCCCCCCGCGGAGGCGACCGGCCTGAGAATATGCCGAAGCTGCCCGATGTGTTCCAGCTCCCCCGCGGGATGCTCGGCGGCCCGAGACGAGGCGCCGGCCTGATCGTCGCGGTCGAGGGCGAGCGCGGCCTGGTCGCCGTACCCGCCGAGGCCGTCCGGGGGGTGAAGGAGGCCAAGGTCCGGCTGGCCGACGGCCGCGAGCTCGACGGCAAGGTGCTCGGCAGCGACGGCGTGACTGGCACCGCCTGCATCGAGATCCAGGCGCCGGGGCTCGCCGCCGCGACGCCGGCGAAGCCCGGCGCGGTGCAGGCGGGCGACTGGGTGCTGGCGGTCGGCGGCCCCGCGACGGGCCGCGCGCTGGCCATCGGCATCGTGAGCGCCGTCGGGCGGCCGGGCGAGGGCGAGATGGCCGCCACCGAGCTGATCCACACGGACGTGACGGTGAGCGACGCGATGGCCGGCGCCCCGCTGGTCACCCTGAGCGGCGAGGTGGTCGGCACGATCCTGCCCCGGAGACAGGCTCGGCGCCAAGCCGCCGCGCTGACCGCCGCCGTGCCAGTCGCCACGGCGCAGGCCACCGTCGAGGCGATAGCCAAGGAAGGGAAGGTCCGGCGGGCTCTCCTGGGCATCACGTACCGTCCGCTGCCCCCCGACGAGCGTGAGCGGCTCGGGATCGAGGGCGGGGTCGAGGTCCAGAACGTCGTTCCCGGCGGGGCTGCCGAGAAGGGCGGCCTGCGGCAGGGCGATGTCATCGTGGAGTTCGCAGGCAAGAAGGTCGAGCCCGAGACGTTCCGCGCCCTGGTCGCCGCGCGCAAGCCGGGCGAGAGGGTGGCCGTCAAGGTGCTGCGGGGCGGCGAGGAGGTCTTTGCCGAGGTCACCCTCGGCGAGCGGGACGGCGAGGGCGAGCCGCGCGCCGAGGCCCCTCGTCCCGCGCCGGAGGCGGCGGGGGGCAAGAAGGCGGGCCTGGGCCTCTCACTCCAGCCGCTCACGCCCGAGCTGGCCGAGGCATTCGGCTTCGGCGGCGACAAGGGCCTGCTGGTCACCGCCGTCGAGCCCGACAGCCCGGCGGCCAAGGGCCGGCCCCAGGGCGTCCGCCGGGGCGACCTGATCAAGGAGATCGCCCGCAAGACCGTGACGACCCTCGACGAGGCAAAGCAGGCGATCAAGCAGGCCCGCGAGGCGAAGGCCAAGAACGTGCTCCTGCTTGTGCGCGGTCGCGACGGGACCCGCTACATCGTGGTTGACTTGCCTCAGTGATTGCGGTACCGTGGGATATGTGGCAGCTCCCGCGTCCCAGGCCATGGGCAAGCGGGAGAGCAAGAGAAGCGGATGGGTGGATGGATGGATGAATGGATG
>CAZDNN010000515.1:0-1979 GCA_964506385.1 uncultured Planctomycetota bacterium | reverse complement strand
ATCTTCCGCCCATCCAATCATCCGACCATCCAATCATCCACTCCCGCTGTGCCAGAGAACAGATAGCGAAGGAGACTATCCATGGGTCGTAGCAGAGTTTCGGCCGTCGTCGCGCTGCTGATGGGCGTGGTGGTGGGGCTTGGCCTTTCGGTGTCGCTCGACTGGGCCGGGCAGCTTGCGGCGGCGCCGAAGCTGTCGGACGAGGAGCTCGAGAAGGAGCTCGGCGCCCTCGAACGCCAGTCGCAGGCCCTGGCGGCACTCGCCGAGAGGGTCCGCCCGTCGGTGGTCACCATCTACACGAAGAAGAACGTGCGGATGACCGACGAGGAGGAGCTCCACCCATTCTGGCCGTTCATCGTGCCCCGCGGCCGCATGCCCAACATCCCGCGCGAGCAGCGTGGCCAGGGCTCCGGCGTCATAGTCCGCGTGGAGGGTGGCAAGGGCATCATCCTGACCAACTCCCACGTGGCGAGCGACCAGGACGAGCTGAAGGTGAAGCTCTCCGACGGCAGGACCTTCGACGCGAAGCTCCGCGGCACGGACCCGAAGACGGACGTGGCGGTCATCGAGATCGAGGCGAAGGGCCTTCCTGTCGCGAAGCTCGGGAACTCCGCGGCGGTGGAGCCTGGCCACATCTGCATGGCCATCGGCAGCCCCTTCGGCCTCGAGCAGACCGTCACCATCGGCCATATCAGCGCCAAGGGCCGGCAGGTCTCCAGCGGCTTGAAGTACGAGCGCTACATCCAGACCGACGCTGCGATCAATCCGGGGAACAGCGGCGGCCCGCTCATCAACATCCGCGGCGAGGTCATCGGCATCAACACCATGATCTTCACCCGCACCGGCGCCTTCAGCGGCATCGGCCTCGCCATCCCCATCAACATGGCCAAGACCATCATGGGCGAGCTGCTCGAGAAGGGCAAGGTCACCCGCGCCTACCTCGGCATCTGGTTCGAGGAACTCAGCCCAGAGGTCAAGAAGGCCCTCAAGCTCGACAGCGGCATCCAGGTCAGCCGCGTCCAGCCCGGCGCCCCTGCCGCCAAAGCCGGCATCCAGGCTGGCGACATCATCCTCGAGTTCGGCGGCAAGACGATCACCGACACCGAGAAGTTCCGCTACGACGTCGCCAAGACCAAGGTCGGCGCCACCGTGCCCGTCAAGGTTCTCCGCGGCAAGAAGACCCTCACCCTCGAGGTCACCCTCACCGAGCAGCCCGAGGAGACCATCGTCGCCATGGACCGCGACGCCATCAGCCAGCATCTTGGCATCACCGTCCAGGAGCTCACGCCCCAGATCGCCGCGCAGCTCGGCTACAGGGGGCAGAAGGGCGTGGTCGTGACGAAGGTGGACCCCGGCGGGCCGGCGGCCAGAGCCACGCCGACGCCGATCCGGCCGAGCGACCTGATCCAGGAGCTCGATCAGCAGGAGGTCACCGACCTGGCGAGCTACCGCCAGGCCGTGGCTAAGGGCGACCTCGAGCGAGGCATCCTCATGCTCGTCCGCAGCCGCGACGGCACCCGTCGCTTCGTCGTCGTCAAGAAGAAGTGAGCGCGGGACCGCTGGCGCCGCTGACCCCACGCCTCATTGCGGGCGGTGTATCCCCGCGCCGCGAGAACCGCCCTGACGCAGCGGGCCTCGGGCCTGTCGCTCCCTACCGGCCGCCTACGCCCACGCAGTACAGGGCCTTCGCCGTCCTGATGAACAGGCGGCCCTGGGCGGCCGTGATGGTCGAGCGACTGGGGCGCTCGCCCATCTCGATCTTCGAGAGCAGCTTGAAGGCATCGCCGGCGGCGAGGACGAGCGCGTCGCCGCCCTCGCTGAGGATATAGACCTTGCCGTCGGCGCCCGTGGGCGACGCGCGGACGGGGCCACGGACGTCGAGCCGGCTCTGCCACTTCTGCTCGCCCGTCTTCGCGTCCAGGCAGGTGATGCGCCGCTTGTCGCCATCGACGACGTAGAGCCGGCCCTGGTAGAGCAGC
>CAZDNN010000514.1:0-4741 GCA_964506385.1 uncultured Planctomycetota bacterium | reverse complement strand
CGCCACAAGAGGCTGGCTCCTCTCGGGGGCTTTGCCCCCAAGCCCCCAGCGGTACACCCACTTCCCTCCTCCCTCTTCGACGGGCCGCTGCGGCCTCCGGCAGCTTGGCCGTGAACTGGCGGCACGAGCGGCCTGGCCAGCGCTTGCGCCGCGCGCGATGGCCGGCTAGAATATCGTCCCCGCACTGTGAGAAGGGGCTCTGCTCACCCCCCGAGCGAGGTGCCGATGCACGAACTTCAGTTGCTGCTGGTGGCCGAGGGGCTTGCGCCGCCGCTGGACAGGCCGCACCGGCTGGCGGCCATTCTGTCCACCGATGCGGACATGGAGGTCTATCCCGACTCGATCACCGGCTGCGACAGGGTCATCTACTTCCTGGCCAGGAGCCCCTACGACAAGCACCTGGGCCTCGCCTACGCGGCCGACGAGCCGCCGCCTGCCGTGGAGCAGTTCGAGGGGGTCGTCGAGACTCACGAGTTCCGGGGCATCGAGGTCGCGGTCAAGCTCGGTCCGCGAAGCCATCAGAACGCCGCGGCTCTCCGCCGCATCATCCCCTTCGTCGGCCCCCAGCTCATCGGGCTCGCCCCGTCCTTCGGCTTCGGCGACCGCCTTGGCATGGCGACGCCGGGTCACATCCACGCGGTCAAGCGGACCGGCCTGCGGCCCTTCTTCGCGCAGCAGAGCATCCGGGAGATGACCCGCACGGGGCGCTCGCCCGACGACGTGATGGACGATGCGACGTGGGGTGTCTTCCAGGAGGGCTTCCGCGAGGGCTTCGGCTCCGATGCCGACCACCTGAAGACGGCCGAGGACGTGGATGCCTGCGTCGCCGCCGGCTTCACCCTCTTCACGATCGACCCCGGCGCGCACGTGGACGACGGTGCCGACGCCGCCTCGGGCAGCGCGCTCGCCGAGAAGTTCGCAGCTCTGCCCTGGGATGCCCTGGAGGCGACGCCGGGCGACTGCCGGGCGGCCTATCTCTCGAAGCCCGTGCGCATCGCCGACGGGATCGAGCTGGCCTTCGACGAGGCGTCGCTGATGCGTGCCGCCGCCAAGTACGGCCGGGCCATCGCCCACACGGCCGGGCTCTACCGCCACCTCGCCGCAGCAAAGGGCGACGAGCCGTTCGAGCTGGAGATGAGCGTGGACGAGACGGCGACGCCGACGAGCCCGCTCGAGCACTGGTTCGTGGCGAGCGAGCTGCGGCGGCTGGGGGTGGCGTGGGTGAGCCTGGCGCCGCGGTTCGTCGGCGAGTTCGAGAAGGGGGTGGACTATCTTGGCGACCTCGGGGCCTTCGAGGCGTCGTTCGCCCAGCACGCGGCCATCGCCCGGGCGCTCGGCCCCTACAAGCTGAGCATCCACTCGGGCAGCGACAAGTTCAGCATCTACCCCATCGCGGCCCGTGTGGCGGGGGGGCTGCTGCACGTGAAGACGGCTGGGACGAGCTACCTGGAGGCCCTGCGGGCCGTCGCGGTGGTCGAGCCCGACCTGTTCCGCGAGATCCTCGATTTCTCCTGCGAGCACTACGAGGAAGACAGGGCGACCTACCACGTCTCCGCCGACCTCGCGCGGGTGCCGCGCACGGCCAGCCACGCGGACCACGAGCTCCCGCAGTTCCTCGACCAGTTCGACGCAAGAGAAGTTCTCCACGTGACTTACGGCTCCGTGCTGAAGGCGGCGCGTGCCGACGGCACCTCGCGCTTCCGGGAGCGGATGTTCGACTTGCTTAGGACTCACGAGCGCGTCTACGAGCACGTGCTCGAGCGCCATCTCGGCCGGCACCTCGATCCCCTGACGGAAGGATGATCCCGATGGCAGACGAGCTGTTCGCCCTCGACGGGAAGGTGGCCGCGGTCACCGGCGCCGCGGGCATTCTCTACACGACCATCGTGAAGGCGCTGGCGTCGCGCGGCGCGAAGGTGGCCATACTCGATCTCCGCGAGGAGGCGGCGACGGCGCTGGCCGCCGAGATCGCAGCGGACGGCGGCGAGGCTGTCGGCGTCGCCTGCAACGTGCTCGAACGCGCGAGCATCGAGGACGCGCAGAAGGCGGTGCTCGACCGCTTCGGCCGCCTCGACATCCTGATCAATGGGGCGGGCGGCAACAACCCTAAGGCCACTGCTACCAACGACTTACCCTTCTTCGACATCCCGCCAGAGGCCATGCGGTTCGTTTTCGATCTCAACTGCATCGGCACCTTTCTCCCCTGCCAGGTCTTTGGCAGGACCCTCGCCGAGCAGCGCGAGGGGGTGATTCTCAATACCTCCTCCATGTGCGCCTTTACCCCCCTGACGAAAGTCGTCGCCTACTCCGCCGCGAAGGCCGCGGTGAGCAACTTCACCCAGTGGCTGGCCGTCTACATGAGCCAGCATTTCGGTCCGAATATCCGGGTGAATGCCATCGCCCCTGGCTTCTTCCACACGATGCAAAACCATGCTCTGCTTTACGATACGGACCGGACCTTCGAGGACGACGTGGACGCGGAGACGGGCGCGTGCCAGGCCCCGCTGTCGCCTCGCGGGCAGCAGATTCTCGACCACACGCCCATGGGCCGCTACGGGGTGCCCGGCGATCTGGTGGGCACGGTGGTCTGGCTGCTTTCGCCGGCCTCGAAGTTCGTCCACGGCGTCGTGGTGCCGATCGACGGCGGCTTCGCAGCCTTCAGCGGCGTCTGATCGCGCCGCCCTATGTCATTCTCTATCAGGAGGATATGTTGATGGCTGACCCGCAGGCGGGCCTCAAGGCATTCGAGAAGCGCCATGACTTCTTCATCGGGATCGACTCCGACGGCTGCACGTTCGACACGATGGAGGTCAAGCACAAGTTCTGCTTTGTCGTCGCGGTGCTCCAGGCCTTCCGCCTGGCGGCGCTCGCACAGCAGTCGCGGGACGTCTGGGATTTCGTGAATCTCTACAGCAAGACCCGCGGCTGCAACCGCTGGCTCGCCCTCCGCGCCACCTTCAACCACCTGATCGACCTGACCCGGTACGATCGCTTTAAGCCCTTCCTGGCAGCACACTTAGAGGTCATCGAGGAGTTCATCCAGGCCGCCGACGAGGTCGAGACCATCCATCTCAGCAACGACGGCCTTCTGCTCTTCGCCGAGGGCAAGCTCACCAGCCCGTCGGCCAGGATGCTCGTCGGCAGCATCGTCGCCGACCCCGTCGGGATCATGGCCTCGCCCATCGGCTCGGTCATCACAGGCGGCGGCACCGACCCCGAGAGCTGCCTCGCACGCCTGATCTACTGGACCCACCTTGTCAACGGCCTGGTCGCGGTCCGCGTCCACGACGTCCCGCCGTTCCCATACGTCCGCGAAAGTCTCGAGAAGCTCGAGCCTTACGCCGACATGATCTGCGTCTCCGCCACCCCTTTCGAGGCGCTGACCCGCGAGTGGGAGGAGCACGACATCGCGCGATTCGTCACCCTCATCTGCGGCCAGGAGCAGGGCAAGAAGGCCGAGCACCTGTGCCTGGCCTGCGGCGGCACCCTCGACGGCAAGGGCGGCGTCGCAAGTCTCGGCACACGCTACCCTTGCGACCATGTCCTGATGATCGGCGACTCGCCGGGCGACATGAAGGCGGCGCGAGCCAACCAGGCCCTCTTCTACCCCATCAACCCCGGCGCCGAGCAGGCAAGCTGGCAGCGCTTCTTCGAGGACGCCGCCGACCGATTCCTCGCCGGGCAGTACGCCGGCGATTATGAGGCGAAGCTCATCGCCGAGTTCGACGCCTGCCTGCCCGAGGATCCGCCGTGGAAGCAGTGACTGGCCGATCTCGCCTCTAAGCGCTGAGCAAGCAGACACTTAGCGTGCCCTGGGCCACCCTGGGCGCGCACTCCATATTTCCGCCAACCCCACTCCATTTTTCCGCCATCGTGGCGCGGGGGTGTGAGATGGCCAATCAGGACCCGACCATGCTCGACCCCTTCGCCCTCGCCGGCCGCTGTGCGCTGGTGACCGGGGCGAGCCGCGGCATCGGCCGGGCCTGCGCCCTCGGCCTCGCCAGGGCCGGCGCCGACGTCGCCCTCGTGGCGCGGAGCACCCCCGCGCTGAAGCAGGCGGCCGACGAGATCGAGGCGCTCGGCCGTCGCGCCTTCGTCCGACCGGCCGACCTCGCCCGGCCCGAGGACTGCGAGGCCCTCGTCGCCGATGCCGCCGCCGCGCTCGGCACCATCGACATCCTGCTCTACGCCGCCGGCGTCAACCTCCGCAACCCCGCGGAGGACGTCGGGCTCGACCAGATCCAGGGCTGCTTCGACGTCAACGCCCGCAGCGCCTTCGCCGTCTCGCAGGCCATCGGGCGCAGGCTCATCGCCGCCGGCAGGCCGGGGTCGCTCATCTACATCGCCAGTCTCATGTCGCGCGGCGCCCGCCCGACGACCATCCCCTACGGCATCTCGAAGATGGCCCTCACCGGAATCGTCCGCGGTCTCGCCACCGAGTGGGCGCCCCACGGCATCCGAGCCAACGCCATCGCACCAGGCTACGTCCGCACCGAGATGACAGAGCCCCTCTACGCCGACCCCGACTTCCACGCATGGGTCTGCTCCCGCACGCCCAGCGGCGCGTGGCAGGAGCCCGCCGACTACGCACCCATCGCCGTCTTCCTCGCCTCACCCGCCTCCGCCATCATCACCGGCCAAACCCTCTACGCCGACGGCGGCTGGACCGCCGCGTTGTAAGAGGGAGGAGGAGGAAGAGAGGAGATTGCGGGGGAGGGAACCCTTTTGGAAAAGAGGTTCC
>CAZDNN010000513.1:1704-4771 GCA_964506385.1 uncultured Planctomycetota bacterium | reverse complement strand
GGCGTGCGGACGATCGGCTCGCCGCGGACGTTGAACGAGGTGTTGAGCACCACGGGCACGCCGCTGACCTTCGCGAACTCGGCGATGAGGTCGTAGTAGAGCGGATTCTCATCGCGCGCCACCGTCTGGAGCCGCGCCGTGCCGTCCACGTGTGTGATGGCGGGCACGGCGTCGCGCTTGTCGGGGCGGACGGGAGCGACGAGGAGCATGAAGGGGCTCGGGGCGTCGAGGTCGAAGATCTCCGCCGCGCGGTCGAGGAGGGCGCTGGGGGCGAAGGGGCGGAAGGGCTCGCGGTGCTTCACCTGGTGGTTCAGGGTGTCCTTCATCTCGGGGCTGCACGGGTTGGCCAGGATCGTGCGGTTGCCGAGCGCGCGGGGGCCGAACTCCATGCGGCCCTGGAACCAGCCGACGATGCGGTCGGCGGCGACCTGCTGCGCGGTGAAGCGGAGGAGCTCGCCGCGCTCCATCCGCCGATAGCGCACGCCCCTGGTGTCGAGGCATGCCTGGATGTCGGCGTCGGTGAAGCCGTCGCCCAGGTAGGCCGTGCGCAGCGGCTCGCCGCGATCGTTGCCCATGAGAGTGTGGTAGACGTAGGCGGCGCAGCCGATGGCCGTGCCGTCGTCGCCGGCGGCGGGCTGGATGAAGATGCCGTCGAACGGCGTCTCGCGGAGCACGCGGCCGTTCGCCACGCAGTTGAGCGCCACGCCACCCGCCAGGCAGAGCTTGCTCCTGCCCGTCTTGCCGTGGACGTGGCGGGCCATCTTGATCATCGCGTCCTCGAGGATGGCCTGAAGCGAGGCCGCGACGTCCATGTGCCGCTGCTGGAGCGTCTCGCCCTGGCGGCGCGGCGGCCCCAGCAGATCGTCCAGGCGGCGATTCGTCATGACCGGCCTGTGGAGGTAGCCGAAGTAGCGCATGTCGAGGTGGAAGCTGCCGTCGTCGCGGACGGTGATGAGCCTGGCGAAGGCGTTGCGGTAGGCATCGGGGTCCCCGTAGGAGGCGAGGCCCATTACCTTGCCCTCACCGTTGTTCACGCGGAAGCCCAGGTGAAGGGTGATCGCGCTGTAGAGCAGGCCGAGCGAGTGGGGGAATCGGATCTCCTCGTCCAGGCGGATCGCCGTGCCCTGGCCGATGCCGGCCGTCGTCGTCGTCCACTCGCCCGCGCCGTCCACGGTGATGATGGCGGCTTCGTCAAAGGGGGAGAGCAGGAAGGAACTGGCGGCGTGGCTGAGATGGTGTTCGATGTAGTAGAGCGGGCCGCCGTAGCCCAGCTCGCGGCGGAAGATGGCGGGCGTCTGGAGCTTCTGCTTGAACCACAGGGGGACGAAGCGGCGGAAGATGGGGAAGCCGAGGGGCCAGGTGGCGATGCTCGAGAGCATGAGGCGGTCGAACTTCAGGATCGGCTTCTCGTAGAACGCCACGGCCTCGACGTCGCCGATGGTGATGCCCTCGTGGTCGAGCGCGGCCTGGACGGCGTGGAGCGGGAAGTCGATGCAGTGCTTCTTCCGCGTATAGCGCTCCTCGGCGGCGGCGAAGGCGACCTGGCCGTCGCGCAGGAGCGCCGCAGCCGAGTCGTGGTAGAAGCAGGAGATGCCGAGCACGTACATCGGGGTCGCCTAGGACTGTCTCCGGGCGCGTTCGAGCGACGGCTCCTCGGGCTTGCGGGGCTGCCAGAAGCTCTCGCGGCCGCCCTCGTGCAGTGCCAGCAGGTCGCGGCTGAAGAGCCGCGCGAGCAGGGCAAATGGGCCGAAGATGAAGAAGTAGAAGAAGGCCAGGATAACGGCGTTGACGGCCAAGCCGATGCCATGGCCCACCACGCGGATGCCTTGCCAGAGCTTCGCCACGCGTCGCATTCCTTCCCAGCGCCTCCCACTGCCGCCGGGCACATGGTAGCACGCCGCAGAGCCACGTGTCAACGTCGGGGACCGGTGGACACCGGGCTGTCGGTTATCCCTGCCTGTGATCGTGAGGGCCATCCGCGGGCCCAGTGCACTGGATGCGGGAGCGCCGGCGCGATGCAGCCCCGGTGCGGGTCGACTCGCGTGGCGTCGGACGGTACCCACACGGGAGGGGGAGCGTACGGACATAGGCAGTCGTGTGGGTCAATCGAAGGGGTGACGTCTTGACGGGGCGGGAGGCGCGGCGCATAATGATCCCACACCTGCGCAGGTGTGGGATCTCTGCCGCGTAACGGAGGCAACCGATGGAGTTCCTCGTCGCACTGTTCCGGGCCTTGGCCAACCGGTCTCGCATTCGCATCCTCCGTCTGCTTGCCGTCCTTGGTCAAACGAACGTGACCCAGATCGCCGACGCGATCGGCGTCGAGGCGAGCCGCACCTCGGCACACCTCAAGATCCTCGCCGCGGTCGGGCTGATCTGGCGGCGTCGTTCGGGCCGGGTCGTGGGCTACTACCTCGCCGAGGAAGCCACCCATCCGGTGACCGCTGCCGTGGTCGAGGTCCTCAGGCAGGTGTTCCGCGGTGTCACGGCAACGGACCCGTCGGTAGTCGCCCATGCGGACAGGCAGGATTCGGATACGTGCTCGGACGCGGCGCTGTTTGCCTGCTTTACGGCCTTCACGCACCCTCGCCGACTCCAGATCATCCGGCACTTGGCGCGGAAGGGGACGGTCGCCTCGGCGGCTCTGGTGCCGGCTCTGTCCATGTCGCCGAGCGCGCTCCATCGGCACCTTGAGAAGCTCGAACGACGCGGGCTGCTGTCGGCCAGGGCAGGGGGTGTGCGAGGCGCGTGTGTGCTCAAGGAGGGGAGGCCCGGACCGCAGCGGCTCGTGTTCGCGGTCGTGCGCAAGCACGTGGCGGAGATGCCTGGCTGATCCCACACCTGCGCAGGTGTGGGATCGGGTGGCCCAGGACGCCAGCACACGCGCCATCGTCCTGCGGACGCGACTCGCGGGGGTCGCTTCTCCTTAGAGGACATCGTGCGAGCCGGAGCACTACGGGGTGGCGGGGGGCGAGGTAGGTGGCGGCGTGCACGGCGGGTGCCTGTCCGAGGGGGGAGGCCCGGACCGCAGCGGCTCGTGTTCGCGGTCGTGCGCAAGCACGTGGCG
>CAZDNN010000513.1:0-1604 GCA_964506385.1 uncultured Planctomycetota bacterium | reverse complement strand
GAGATGCCTGGCTGATCCCACACCTGCGCAGGTGTGGGATCATGTGGCCCAGGACGCCAGCACACGCGCCATTGCCCCGCTGGCGCGACGCGCGGAGGCCGGTTCTCCTTACAGGCGCATGGTGCGGGCCGGACCAGTGCGCGGTGGTGGGAAGCGAGGTGGGTGGCGGCGTGTGAGGTGACCGGGATGGATCCGTTCGCGCTCCTACACCTGCGCAGGTGTGGGAGCGCCCGGGCAATGCGCCACCATCGAGGCAGCGCCCCGCGCCTCCAGCCCAGCGGCCGGTGGCGTACCCGCCAGGTGAGCATGGCACCAGCTCGCGAGGAGGCCGGCGCTGGCGGGGAGAACGCTCCGTGCGTTCGGGGCCCCGCCATCGGCACCGGAGCGGCGCGGGACCACTGCGCGCGGACGGGGGACAGGCGCGGCACCGCAACTGGGCGACGCTACTCGAAGACTTCGAGGATCTGGAGGTAGGTGCGGAGGACGTCGATCTCGGAGACGATGCCCACGAGCTTGCCGCCCTCGACGATCGGCACGGCGCCGATCTTGTTCTCCACCATCAGCCGGACCACGTGGCCGAGCGAGTCGTCGGGCGAGGCGGTGATGGGGGCACGCCGCATGATCCGGCGGATAGGCGTCTCGTGGAGGACCTTGTGGTACTCCTCCTGGTTGCCCTCGACGAGTGGGGAGGGGGTGGCGTGCTTGATGTCCGAGGCGCTGACGATGCCGACCAGCCGGCCGCGGTGGAGGACGGGCAGGTGGCGGACGCGCTCGGAGGCATTGGCCTCGACGGCGCTGATCAGCGGGTCGTCGGCCTGGAGGGTCACCACGTCGGCGTGCATGAGATCGCGGATCTGCATCGGAGGCTCCTGTTCAGCACGCAGAAGAATGCCATAGGCGGGCGTCAGCAGCGCGGATGCTCCACTGAGGTGGGAAAGCCCTCAGACGAGCTCGATCGCCGGGCCGTCGCCCCTCACGATCTCCCCGATCACGGTGACGCGGTCGCCGTGGTCCTCGATGCGGCGGCGGATCGCATCGGCGTAGTAGGGCGAGACCACCAGGACCATCCCCACGCCCATGTTGAAGACGCGGAACATCTCGGCCTCGGCCACCGCGCCGAGCCGCTGGATGAGCTCGAAGATCGGCGGACGCGGCCACGACCCCTTCTCGATGCGAGCCACACACCGCTTCCCAAGCACCCGCGGCACGTTTTCCAGCAGCCCGCCGCCGGTGATGTGCGCCACCGCGTGCACCACCCCCTTGACGCGGTAGTGGCCGAGCACGGACCGCAGCGAGCCGACGTAGATTCGCGTCGGCTTGAGAAGCTCGTCGCCCAGGGCGCAGCCGAGCTCGGGCACGGACTGGTCGAGGCGCATCTTCTCCTGGTCGAAGAACAGGCGGCGGACCAGCGAGTAGCCGTTCGAGTGGATGCCCGCGGACGCGATGCCGAGCACCACGTCGCCGGGCTGGGTCCGCTTCCTGCCGTCGATCAGGCGCGCGCGCTCGACCATGCCGACGGCGAAGCCCGCGAGATCGTACTCCCCCGGGCCATAGAAGCCCGGCATCTCGGCCGTCTCGCCGCCCAGCAGCGCGCAGTCCGCCTG
>CAZDNN010000512.1:0-4772 GCA_964506385.1 uncultured Planctomycetota bacterium | reverse complement strand
CGGAGCTTGGGAACGAGGGAACAGAATCCGAGGACGAGGACGACGACGAGGACGACGACGAGGACGATTGAAGACATAAGCCGGTCTACCGCTATCAGGGGCCATACTCCGGATGCACGCGGGTTCCGGTCCTGCTATAATATCCGCCGCTTCAGACTGGCGATCGGCCCTCCGAGGGAGAAGGCGCGATGCGGGTGATGCGCGGCGCTGCCTGGCTGGCGGTGCTGGGCCTGGTGCTGACGGCGATCGGGTGCGTGGCGGCGCTGGCCGCGGACGCGCCGGGCGCCGCGCCGCAGGCATTCCACGAGGCGCTGCGCGAGGCCCGCGATGCCTACGACCGCGGCGACAAGGACGAGGCGCGCGCCCGTCTTCGGGAGGCGGCCCGCCTGACCTCCGACGACCAGTTCCACAAGCTACTCGCCGACGCGGGCGAGCGGTACGACGCCGGGAGGCCGAACGAGGCCCGCGCGAGGCTGAAACGGGCGACCCAGAGCCTCAACCCCTGGTTCTGGCTGATCCTGGGCTTCGTCGCGCAGGGGATGTTCGTCGGGCGCTTCGCCGTGCAGTGGATCGCGTCGGAGCGTCGCGGCGAAAGCGTGATGCCCATCGCCTTCTGGTATCTCAGCCTGTTTGGCTCCTGGGGGCTGCTGGCCTACGCGGTCTGGCGGCAGGACGCCGTGATCATCGCTGGTCAGGCCTTCAACTCCGTGATCTACATCCGCAACCTGATGCTTATCTACCGCAAGCGGCAGGCGGGGGCCGCGGAGGAGGGTGCCGAGTGAGCAGGCTCCGTCTGTCCATCGCCGTGCCGGTCAAGGACGAGGAGGACAACATCCGTCCCCTCGTCGAGGCCTGCCGCGAGGCCCTGGGCGACCTTTACGAGCAGACCGAGATCATCTTCGTGGATGATGGCTCGACCGACGCCTCGCTCGAGCGGATGCAGGAGCTCGCCGCCGAGGATCCACACGTCCGTTGGATTCAGTTCGAGGCGAACTGCGGGCAGAGCGCGGCGCTCGACGCCGGCTTCCGCGCGGCACGCGGCGACTACGTGGCGATGATCGACGCCGACATGCAGAACGACCCCGCCGATCTGCCCGCGATGATCGAGCTGCTCGACGCCGGCGAGTGCGACTGCGTGTGCGGGATCCGCGCGAAGCGGCGGGACAACTGGCTCCGCCGCATCTCCTCGAAGATTGGCAACGGCACCCGCAACTGGCTGACCCGCGAGACGATCAAGGACGTGGGCTGCTCGATCCGCGTCTTCCGCCGCGAGCTGCTCGCAGGCCTCAAGATGTATCGGGGGATGCACCGCTTCCTGCCAACCCTGCTGCGGATGGAGGGCGCCCGCATCCAGGAGATCCCGGTCCGCCACCACCCCCGCCTCCACGGCACGCCGAAATACGGGGTGTGGAACCGCCTGTTTCGCGGCCTCCGCGACATCTTCGCCGTCCGCTGGATGCAATCCCGCCACATCGCCTACCGCGTCAAGGCGCAGAGCCCGCTGGCCCAGGACCAGGCCCCGCCTTCCGCGCCGTAAGCAGGGAGGGCGAGGCTCCTGCCGAGCCGGCGTACGAGCGCAGGGGAACGCGGCTCGGCGGGAGCCTCGCCCTCCCGCTGCATGATGGCAGCGTGTGGCTACCCTGGTGGCTCGAGTATGATCTCGAGGCGGCGGTTGCGGGCGCGGCCGCCGGCGGTGGCGTTGCTGGTGACGGGGTGATGCTGGCCGTAGCCGCGGAAGTGGAGCCTGGCGGCGGGGAGGCCACAGGACGCCAGGAAGTCCATCGCCGCGAGTGCGCGGAAGCCGCTCAGATGCCAGTTGGTGGGATAGCGGCGGCGGGTGGCGCTCCCGATTGGGGTGGAATCGGTGTGGCCGGCGACGCCGACCTCCCAGCCCGGGCAGTGTGCCTTGACGGCGGCGGCGACGCGGCGGAGGGTTGCCCGGCCATCTGTGGTGAGGGCCGTCTTGCCCGATTCGAAGGCGGCGGGCATGGTGATGACGATGCTGCCGCCGCGGATGGCGACGGTCACCCCCGCTCCCTGAAGAGACCCTGCCAGGGCCGCGCGCTTCGGCTCCAGGGCGCTCGTGCCCGCGGCGCGGGGCATCCGGTGGAGGCCGCCCGGCTGACGGTCGAGGTCGGCCTCGAGGCGCAGGACGTCGGCGCGGGCGTTGGTGAGTTGGTGGGTGAGGGTCGAGGTCAGCTCGCGCAGGTCGGCGATCTCGTGCTCCTGGGCGGCGACGCGCTCCTTCAGCTCGGGATAGTCGCAGCCCGCCGCCCAGAAGGCAACAACGGCGAGCGCGAGCGTTGTGGTGAGACGACGCATAGACGCGCGTTCCGTCAGAGTCCGCCGTGCACCGCGTCAGAGAAGCGCAGGAACCAGTCGGCGATCTGCTGGTGATGCAGCGCCGCGACCAGCGAGCCGATCGACAGGTACGGGCCGAAGGGCAGCCGCGTGTCCCGCGTCCGCAGCAGCGACAGCAGCCCCACCGCCGCACCCACGAACGCCGCGACCACGATGGCCAGCACCACCAGCTTCCAGCCCAGCAGCCCGCCTACGAAGCCCATGAGCTTCACGTCGCCGAAGCCCATGGCCTCCTTGCGGAAGAGCACCCGCCCGATCACCCCGAGCGCCCAGATCATCCCCGCGCCGAAGCCCATGCCCACAAGCGACGCGAGCAGCCCGCAGACGTGGGTGTGCGCCGCAGGGTCGGCGAAGACCAGCTTCGCCAGCGGCTGCACGAAGATCGGCTCGGTCCACTCGTGCAGATGCGGCCACACGAGGCTCACCACGGGGGCGATGAACATCCCGGGGATGCTGATCTCGTCGGGGATGATGCGGAACTCGAAGTCCACGAAGCTCGCCGCCACCAGCGCCGCCGCCAGCGCCACATAGACCCCGAGCCGGACGTAATCGACCTTCCCACGGCCCACCGTGGCGTACGCGATGTAGGCGAACAGCAGGCCCGTGATCCCCTCGACGATGGCGTACCGCGGCGAGATGCGGATCCCGCAGAACCGGCATCGCCGCCCCAGCAGCAGGTAGCCGAGGATCGGCACGTTGTCATACCAGCGGATCTGCTCGTTGCAAAACGGGCAGTGGCTCGGCGGCGTGTGGAGCATGAACCCCCGCGGCAGACGATGCACGCACACATTCAGGAAGCTGCCCGTCACGGCACCGAGCACGAAGGCATAGGCGTAGAGAAACCAGTAGTCCATCAGGCACGGGCCCAACTGTGGGGACAAGGCGGGAAGCGACTCGCGACGTCGCGCGCCAGCGCCATTGTAGCGGGAGAGGGCTCAGTTCCGCAAGCGCTGTTCGACGACGGCGCGCATGGCGGCGCGGGGGGCGGGGAGGGCGGTCCAGAGCTCGAACTGCGCGACCGCCTGGTTGACGAACATGGCGAGGCCGTCCACGGTGCGGCAGCCGGCGGCCTCGGCCTCGCGGAGGATGCGCCGGCGCCTCTCACGCGAAATCTGCGACGGCCACGGCGCGCTTCACCGCGCGGCTCTTGCGCTGCGCCTTGATCCGCTCGATCTCATGCAGGGTTTCCGCCGTGACGTAGCTCTCGCCGCAGTGGGGACACGTCACCACTGGCACGTTCTGAATGACCAGGAGGCCGTCGCCCTTCCCGTAGCTCCGCGTCAGTCGGCGGAGGCGGGCGCCTTCTTTGCCACAGATGTTGCAGATCATGGCTTATCCACTGCCTGCTTGCGCTCTGGACAACAAGATCATAGCCTCTCTGTCTGTGCGACTCAACCAGATATGACGCCGACCGTTCGGCTCGTCCACGCAAGCGGGACTATACCGAGCTCGTGGACGCGGTGTTTGACACACTGACGCATTCCAGCCATGATGGAAGGGTCCAGGCGTGGCGGTGAATGTTCACCTCCTCGGGACGGGCGAATGAGACCCAAGCGTGTCAAGTTCACTGGCCATGTGATCCGCCGTATGTTCGAGCGGAGCATTGGCCAGCCTGACGTGCTCGAAGTCGTCTCGTCTGGTGAGATGATCGCGGAGTATCCGGACGACACGCCCTACCCGTCTTGCCTACTCCTGGGGTTCCCTCACCGAGAGGCGCTGCACGTCGTGGTTGCCTTCGAAGAGGACAGCGGCACGGCGCACGTCATCACGGCCTACCGGCCCAATCCTTCGCTCTGGAGCGACGATTTCAGAACCAGGAGGTCACCATGAAGTGCGTGATGTGCAAGCACGGCGATACCCACCCGGGGAAGGTGACGGTGACCCTCCAGCGGGGCGACTCGACGATCGTCATCAAGAGCGTGCCTGGCGACGTGTGTGAGAACTGCGGGGAGTACTACCTCTCTGAAGCGGTCACCAAGAGAACCCTGGGCATGGCCGAGGAGGCCGTCAGGGAAGGCGCCGAGGTCGGAATCCTCAGATACCGAGCGCGAGAACGCGGCGGGCCGATCCCTGTCGCGAGCGACTGAGTCCGGGAACGTGCGCGAAGGCGGGGATGGTGGCGGCACCCGAGGTACGGGCTAGTCTCAAGGCTTTCCTCCGATCCCCTTCAGTAACTCGACTAGCAGCGAGGCCGCCAGTCCGCCGAGAAAACCCACAAACAGCCAGAGCCAGTGATTCCTGTACTGCTCAAACCACGCACCACTCCTACTGAACCAACACGCGTACTGCCTGCCCAGGTCATAGCCCGAAACCGTGAGGGTGATCCCGAACACATGGTGCTCACTCTCGTGTTTTTGCAGTTGTATGAGACCCCGCTCTTGGAGCGTCGCATTGGCCACCTCAATTCTGTG
>CAZDNN010000511.1:0-4794 GCA_964506385.1 uncultured Planctomycetota bacterium | reverse complement strand
TCACAGATGGACGACCTGGATGCCGGCGAGCTGGGCGTAGGCTTTGAACTGCCATTCGAGGTCGCCGTAGATGAAGAGCTGGTGGAAGCCCTTGCAGTCGCGTGCGTCGGGCACGTCGTCCACCTCGAGCTCGACCGACGTGCGGCAGCCGCCCGACGGCGGGGTGTCGATGTTGGCGACCACCGTGCCCGTGCCGAGGATCATGGAGCCAGGCCCCTGGAACTTCATGATGGTGCATCGCTGGCCGATCTTCCAGAGCACCTGGGGCGAGACGCCGATGTCGCTCTCGGAGTGGCTGCGGAGGATGAACGGCTCGTGGGGCTTGTCGAAGCCGGCGAGCTTGGTCGCGCATGTGCAGTGGGCGCCCATGAGGGTGTTGTGAACGCTGTTGGGCGCGGGGTCCTGCATGAAGCCTGGGCGGTTGAAGAGCAGATGGGTGAGGCGGGAGGAGATGGCGGCATTCCAGTCGGCCTCGCAGGCGCCGACGATGCCCTCGTCGCGGAGGTGGGCGAAGGCGAGGCACGGCGGCGGCGCCGCCTTGCTCGCCACGATGCCCAGGCAGTCCATGGCGTACCCGTCGCAGTGCTCGGCCGCCATCAGCTTGCGGCACGCCACGTAGGCCCTGGCGCCATCGAGGATATCCTTGTCGGTGGGCTCGACGATCTTCCTGGCTTCCTTCTTGTAGTAGGCGGCGATCTGCCGCATCTCGTCGGTGGTCTTGGCCTTGTTGAATTCCGCGACGAAGCGGTCGCGCGGGATGTAGTGGAGGGTCGTGCCGATAGTGTCGAGGGGGCGGTCCACGGTGGCCTTGCCGCGGGCGACGCAGATGCGAGTCCGCTTCATGTCCCACACGGTCTTGAGCATGCGCAGGGCGTCGGCCAGCCAGCCGACATCCTGGGTCGCGCCCACATAGGTCCTGGCCGAGGCCCGGGTTGCCTGGAGGTGGCCTGTGAACGAGGTGCCCATGGGGCTGAAGACGATCGTGGGGATGTCGCCCTTGCTGGTGACGAGGTGGTTGACGTTGCGCCACTGGCCCATGTGCATGATGATCGCGATGAGGCCGTCGGGCGGCGTCTTCTTGAGTTGCTCGAGGAGGGTGTTGACCATGGGCGGGCTGTAGAGCGGCTTGCTGTCGAGCTGGAGCTGGACGCCGAGCTGCTTGGCGGCGTCGTTGAGCGCCTTGGTGTAGAGGGCCTGGCTCTTCTTGATGTCGTAGCCGGCTCCCGGCCAGCCCATCCAGAAGTGGTCGGTGTCCGGTCGCAGGAACACGGTGCGCACGACGGGCTGCTTCGCCGGGGCCGCGGGCGCGGCGAAGAGCTCGGAGGCGAAGTCGAGCAGGCCCATTTTCATCGCCATGGCCGACGCGCCCACCGAGCACAGGAAGCTCCTGCGGCCCACGTGGAGCGGGCAGCGGGTCTTGTGCTTCGCACGATCCGCCTGCATTGCGGTTCCTCCTATCTCTCCCCAGTCAGTTCCCCACCGCGAGTTCTATCCGCCCGCTGCGCCAGTTCTCGACCTCGCGTTTCCTGGCGGCTCCGCGCGGGAGGGGGGCGGGGACGATCAGTCTCTTCGGCTGACGGCGTGCCTGGAGCTTCGGCTCGACGACCAGCTTGCCGCCCTCGAGGGTCGCGCGGAAGCTCAGGGGGCCGAACGCCGTCGGCAGGTTCTCGACGGTCAGCGGCTTCGCCAGCCATTGCCTCGGCACGCAGGGGCACAGGTGCAGCGCGTCGCCGTCCTCGCGGACGAGCATGTCGCGCAGCAGCAGGATGTAGCTGGCCGAGGCCGCGGCGCAGGGCGTTGCAGGCGCGGGCCGGCCGGTGAGCTGCGCCTGGCGTGGGAGCACGGCGGTCGGCGGCGCGCAGTTGGCGATGCTGACGAAGGCGGCGAGAGCGGCGTCGGCCTCACCCCGCGTCAGGCGTGCCGCCGCGTAGCGGCACGCGAGCGGGAGGTCCACCGTGGGCGACTGGCCGTCGATCCCGCCCGGCAGGCTCTGGACGGCGTGCTTGTCGAGGTAGGCGAAGGTCGTCGTGAGGAGCTTGCCGTCGGCGGCGGGGGAGGGCGTCGGGTAGAGTGCCGCGACGCAGGGGGCGAAGGTCCACTGCGAGGACTGGCCCGGCGCCGCGGGCAGGCAGCCGGCGGCGGGGCCGAGGATGCGGCTGACGGCGATGGTCTTACGGATGGCCTCCTCGTATTCGCTCAGGTCATCGTCCAGCCACTTGTAGTCGTTGGGCCGCTCGAGCGCATGGGCCGCGCGTGCGGCACAGCGGATGCCCGTCATCGCCCAGAAGTCGTGGACGAGCCAGTGGTCGGCGGCAAGGGTGCGATAGGGCGTCGCGGGCACGATGCCGTGGAAGTGCCAGAGGGGGTTGTGGCTCGACCACTTCGTGAGGTCGCAGGCGCTGATGAGCGCCTCGGCGGCGCGGAGCGTCGGCTTGTAGTGGGCCTCGAGCCACGCCTTGTCGCCGGTCAGCTCATAGTGCGAGACGAGTGCCCAGAGGGCCTGTCCCGTGGCGCGCCACGGGTGGCCGCCGTCGTGCCAGAGGCGGTCGGCGGCCTGGCGCGCGATCAGGGCGGCGAGCACCTCGGCGGCCTCGGCGTGGAGGCCCATGCGGTCGAGCGCGACGGCGCTCAGCGCCGCGCCCTCATCTTGCCCTGTCCGCAGCATCAGCAGATTGGCGAGGGAGGCGTAGAGGAGATCCGTAGGGGCGGGGTCGGCTAGCTGGATCGTCGCGCTCCTGGCGAAGGCCGCTCTCCACGTCTGCTGGGCGGCGGCGAGCTGCTTGTCGAGGTCCACGGCCGCGAGAGCGGGTGCCTGGGCGGCCTTCATCGGTGCGAAGGGGCGCTTGAGCCAGAGGGTGGCCGAGCCGTTGGGCGGGAGGCGCAGGCGCACGTCGAGGGTCGCCGGGCCAGGCGCCTCGACCGGGCCGCCGCAATCGACGTAGCAGGCCGCCCGGCGGTTGGCCTTGCCGAGCAGGATGTCCTCGGGCTTCAGGCCCTTGCCGGTCGCCTCGTCGAAGAGCCAGAGGACGTTGATGATGGAGTTGACGTCGGGCGACCCGGGCGCGGCGACGGAGGTGACCGCAATCCAGCCGTCCTTGTCGCGGTCGATCGCCGGGAACGTGAGGACGAAGGGCACGTCGGTACCGTGGGGCTTGGCGACGGGGTCGATACGGGCGACCCGCTTGCCCTCGACGACGATGTCGCAGATGCGGCGGCCCGTCTCCTTCCAATGGCTCTCGCACAGGCCGACGGCCACGAGGTAGCGCCCGCCCTTCTTGCACTGGAGGTGATAGGTAGCAGGCTCAGAGAAGCCTGCGACGATGTTGCGGTAGCCTGCGTCGCAGGGCCGCCTGGGCTTGCCCCAGCCGGGCAGCGGTCCGCCGCCCTCGCGGCGGAAGACGTAGCGTTTGGGTGTGTCGGCCTTCGCCACCTGGCCCTTGCCCTCGCGGATTTCGCAGAGCGCGAACAGGTCGCCGCCCCGCGCGAAGCCGATGTGCTTGCCGCCGAGCGGCCCGAGCGCCTTGTCCGCCTCGAGCCGCAGGACTGGCTCGATGGCGCCGCCAGTCTTGTTGCGCACGACGGCTCGGATGCAGGCCAACGGCGGCGACGGCGTGACGAAGCTCGTCAGCTCCACCGAGAGCTTCTGGCCATCGCGCGTCGTCACGACGATGGGCGTGCGGCCATCGAGCAGCCTCTGCCGGCCCGCGGGCAGCGCGAACGGCTTGGTCGGCGCGAGGCTCAGCGTGGCGCCGTCGGCGAACCGCAGGCTGCCATCGGGCGCCACCACGGCCTGGCACGCGCCGGTCGGCAGCGCCAGCAGAGTCTCGGCCTGGGCCGGCGCGAAGCGCCCGTCGATCCGCACGTCGGCGGCACCGCACAGCAAAGGGATGGACAGGAGAAGGGAAAGGAGGCGGGGAACCCGTCGCATCGTCGGCCCTCCTGGGTGGCGTGTCCAGTGAAGCCATTGTGCGTCGGCCAGAGGGCGTTGTCAACTCCTCTTGCGCGGCGGCGCCGCCGCCACGTCACTTCGTCCGCCTGAGGAAGTCGGTGGCCTGCTTGATGAACTGGCTCTTGGAGACGAGGAAGGCGGTGTGGTCCTCTTCGAGGACGTGGTCGCCTCGCGGGATGAGGAAGTTGTCGTCGCCCTCGTCGTAGATCCCCATGAACACGCACTCGGTGGGGAAGTCGGGGTGCTTGGCGACCTGGCGGATGGACGTGCCGATGCACAGGGCGCCGGGCGGGATGTTGACGGCGTAGATCGCGGCCTTGCCGCCGCCGAGGCGCATGATGGTGCGGACGACGGGCTGCTCGATCTCGGTCATGATCTGGTTGAGCAGCAGGTCGGCGACGCGCACGATGGTGGTGACGCCCGCCTTGCGGTAGGCCTGCTCGTAGCGGGGGTTGCGCATCCGCACGATGGTTCGCTCGACGCCGAGACTCCTGGCGAGCAGTGCACAGGCGATGTTGTCGGCATCGAGGCGCATCAGGCACAGCACCACGTCCGCCTTCCCCGCCCCCGCTTCGTCGAGCACGCGGATGTCGGTGGCGCTCCCGTGGACGGTCAGCGCTCCCGTCTCGGCGTGCACCTGCTCGCACACCTCGCGGTCGATGTCGATCACCACCACGTCATGGTGGTTCTCGACCAGCATCGGCACGATCTCGCTCCCGATCAGGCCCGCACCGGCCACGATGATGAACATGGGCAAGGCTCCTGGATACTGGATGCTGGATGCTGGATACTGGATGCTGGATGCTGGATGCTGGATACTGGATGCTGGATGCTGGATGCTGGAT
>CAZDNN010000510.1:0-4835 GCA_964506385.1 uncultured Planctomycetota bacterium | reverse complement strand
CCTTGGTGGGATCAATCACACCCTCCTTCACCAGGTCGCAGTACTCGCCCCGCGCGGCGTCGTACCCGTAATTGGCCGCACGGCCTTTCTTGACCTCCTGCACCACCAACGAGCCCTCGGCTCCCGAGTTGGCGGCGATGTGGAACAACGGGGCCTCCAGGGCCTTGCGCACGATCTGCACGCCGATGGCCTCGTCCCCGTCCGCCTTCACCTCGTCCAGCTTGGGCTGGCAGCGCAGCAGCGCCACGCCGCCTCCGGGTACGATGCCCTCCTCCACCGCTGCGCGGGTAGCATGCAACGCGTCCTCCACCCGCGCCTTCTTTTCCTTCATCTCGGTCTCGGTCGCGGCACCGACATTGATGACCGCCACGCCGCCGGCGAGCTTCGCCAGCCGCTCCTGGAGCTTCTCGCGGTCGTAGTCTGAGGTGGTGGTTTCGAGCTCGTCGCGGATCTGGCGGCAGCGGCCCGCCACGGCCGCATCGTCCCCGGCGCCCTCGATGATGACCGTGTCGTCCTGATCGACCACGACCTTCCTCGCGCGGCCCAGGTGCCCGACCTCCACGCTCTCAAGAGGAATGCCGAGCTCCTTGAAGACGACTGTGCCGCCCGTCATGGTCGCGATGTCCTGGAGCATGGCCTTGCGGCGGTCACCGTAGGCGGGGGCTTTGACGGCGCAGCACTGGATGATGCCGCGCAGCTTGTTGACCACGAGGGTCGCCAGGGCCTCGCCCTCGACGTCCTCGGCGATGATCAGCAGCGGCTTGCCTACCTCGGCCATCATCTCGAGCACCGGCACGATGTCCTGCGCGCTCGAAATCTTCTCCTCGTGGATGAGGATGTAGCAGTCGTCGAGCTCGCAGACGACCTCGTCCTCGTTGGTGACGAAGTAGGGGGAGAGGAAGCCGCGGTCGAACTGCATGCCCTCGACCACGTCTACCCAGGTCTCGGTGCCCTTGCCTTCCTCGATGACGATGACGCCGTCGTTGCCCACGCGGCTGAGGGCGTCGGCGATGGTCTTCCCGATCTCGGCGTCCTGGTTGGCCGCGAGGGCGGCGATCCGCGAGATCTCGCCCTCCTCGATCGGCCTGCTCATCTCGGTGAGCCGCGCCAGGACCGCCTGGGTGGCCTTCTCGAGGCCGCGGACGAGCCCGACGGGCGGATGGCCGGCGGTCACCTGCTTGAGGCCCTCGAGGAAGATGGCCTCGGCCAGGACGGTGGAGGTGGTGGTGCCGTCGCCCGCATCGTCGCTGGTCTTCTCAGCGGCCTCACGGAGCAGGCGGGCAGCCATGTTCTCAGGGCGATCGATCAGGTCCACTTCCTGGGCGACGGTGGCCCCGTCCCGGGTGACCTTGGGGCTGCCCCAACTCTTGTCGATGATGGCGTGTCGCCCGCGAGGGCCGAGGGTGGACTTGACGGCTCGTGCGAGTTTCTCGACCCCCAGCTTCAGGGCCGCCCGCGCGTTCTCCTCGAACGCCAACTGCTTGGCCATGTGCTCCATCTCCTTGCTGCGCGTCGGCATTATAGCGGAAGCATCCGGCCCCTTCAACCACATTCCGGACGCTTGGCCTCGTGCACGGTTTCCATAGGTTCGACTACAAATTCCGTACCAAAGGCCGCCCTCAGGGTAAAGACGCCATAACTCCCGCCTCGCTCGCCCCTTAGGGCTGGGCGCCGGCTAGCCGCTGCTGGGCCCCCTGCCAATGTGACAGGCCCTCGTCCCCATCACGCTGCCGCCCTTGGCAGTGTGACAGCGCTGACAGGGGCCTCGCCCTCCCACGTCTGCGATGATCGGGGGGCTTTCAGCCGGCCGCCTCGCGCTCGGCGGCAGCGCCGCTCCGCTCGTCGGCGAAGCAGTGCTGCGGGCACTTCGCCACGGCGGCGTCCGGGTCGGTCCAGGCCTCGTAGTCAATCTCGGGCAGGTTGCCTCCCCATGTGAGGGCCCCCGACTCGGTGGCTTTCACGCAGAGCCGGCACTTGATGCACCCGCGCTGGCACATCTCCTTCATCGCCTTGCCCTTCGCCGCGGGGTTCGAGCAGGCAAAGTAGACGCGGTGCTTGCTCGGCAGGATCGTGATGATCCCCACCGGGCAGCTCTTGACGCACACGCCGCAGGCCGTGCACCGCTCCTCGTCGATCGCAGGAAGGCCGTCGTCGCCCATGGTGATGGCGTCGAAGGGACAGACCGACGCGCACGTCCCCAGGCCCAGGCAGCCGAACTTGCAGGCCTTCGGCCCGCCCTGCACGAGCTGCGCCGCCCGGCAGTCGCCCACCCCCGCGTAGTCGAACTCGCGCCGCGCCACGCCCCAGCCGCCCTGGCAGAGGACCACCGCGCGGGCCTTTTCCCTCGGCGCACCCGCCTCCGTCCCCATGATGCGCGCCACCGCGTGCGCCGTGTCCTCGCCGCCAGGCACACACAGCCCCACGTCCACCCCCTCCACCACCACCGCCTCCGCGTACCCCGCGCAGCCAGGGTAGCCGCACGCACCGCAGTCCACACCCGGCAGCGCCTCGTAGACCTCCTCGATCCGCGGATCCGCGTCCACGTGGAACCGCTTGGCGGCCACCGCCAGGCCAAGCCCGAAGGCGATGCCCAGCACACCCATACAGCACAGCGCAGCGATCAACGTTGTCAAGCTCTCTCCTCCGTCCTCAGGCCGTCACGCTCAGAGGCCCGCTCGCATCGTCGCGCGTGGATGGATGGAAGCGGGAGGGCTTGCCCGACCCCCGCGCCTTTCTCTTCCATCATGCACCCATCCAATCCCCCGCTATTTCCCGAGCGCCAGCCGCTCGGCGCACAGGTTGTCGAGAGGGCTGGAGCGGACCTTCTCCATCGTCTTCTGAAGGTCGTAGGCGACGCGGCGGAAGGTCACCGTGTCGTCGCCGATGAGGGCATAGCAGCCTCGCGGGTCGCCGTCGCGCGGCTGGCCCACCGACCCCACGTTCACCACAGCCTTCTCCTGCCCCAGGTAGTAGCTGCCGCCGAGCTGCGCGGGCGAGCGGAACACCAGGTCCTCGGTGAATACCCCCGGCAGGTGGGTGTGGCCGACGAAGCACACGCGCGGGACCTCGGCGAAGACCGCCTCCATCTTCTCCGGCGCAATGTCCACGTCCTCCGGGAAGATATACTCCATCACCGGGTCCCGCGGCGAGCCGTGGACGAGCAGCCAGTCGTCTATGCGGTGCTCGTGAGGCAGGTTCTGGAGGAAGTTCCATCGCCGAGCGGTCCTCTTGCCCGCGAGGCGTCCCGGCTTGAGGAGCGCCTGGGTGTATTCGATCGCCCTGCGCGCCATCTGGTTGAAGCCGATTGCCGAGTTCACCGCCGCCCAGTCGTGATTCCCGCACAGACACACCGCGCAGCGCCGCTCGACGATGTCAATGCACGCCTCGGGGTCGATGCCGTAGCCGACCACGTCGCCGAGGCAGAGGACCTCGCTGGCGCCCTGCTCGTCGATGTCTGCTAAGACCGCCTCGAGCGCCTCGAGGTTCGCATGGATGTCCGAGATGATCGCCACGCGCTCGGCCAATGGCCCTCTCCAACTATGTGCCTGCCGATTATAGGCTCCCGCGTCCTCAAGTCAAGCACCCTCCCCGCAGCCGGCCCCCACCCCCTCGGACCGAACAGTCCCTGCTTGGCTGTCAGCCAGCGGTTTGCTACAATGGGGAGGCACGCGGAGGGACGGAGCACAGCGCGATGGCCGATCGCCAAGCCACGTGTCGGGTATGCGGCGCCAAGCTCGAAGGACGCGACGTCTACGAGGGAATCTGCCGTACCTGCCGCGAGGAGGAGATTCTCAGCGGCGGCGTCCTCCCCCGCAAGCCAGCCGTGCCGAGGCGGCGCCCTGCCCCCGCTCCCACGCCGCAAGCCACCGCCATCGTGGAGCCGCCGCCGAGCCCAGATGTCCCGTCCGTCGACATGGACGCTGATACCAAGGAGCTCGTCGTCCTCGCCGACGGCACCTCAGCCCCCCCAGAGCCCGCCAGTGCCGTTGTCGAGGCCCTGCCGTTGGATACGCCGGCCGCCCATCCTGAGGCGGCAGACAGCGACACCGAGCCCGTGCCCCTGGTGATGGACGATGGCGACGAGATCGCGATCCTCGACATGGACGGCGATGAAGCCGCCCCCCCCAGCGGGGCCCTCGCCATCCGGGTTGATGAGCCGGAGGACAGCGACCAAGACTATGCGCTGCCCGTCACCGAGGTGGATATGGGCGCACTGGCTGGCACGGACGGCGAGCAGGGCGCGGTCACGGCCCCGCCCGACATGCTGCGTTTCGTCCCCGACGACGAGGCGGGGTCCGCCGCACCGCCGCCCATTGCGCCCCCCTCCGCCGAGCCCGAGCCTGAGCCAGCCCCCGTAGAAGAGCCCCCCGCCGACGAGCCGCCCATGCCCGCGCTCAGCATCGAAGCCGGCGAACCCGCAGCCGCCACGCCGCCATCACAGCCCCCTCCGCGGCCAGATCCCACGGTCACGGACTCAGCGGCGGCCCGCCTCGAGCTCCATGCCGAGTTCGACGCACGGTTCCGCCAGCTCGAGTCCCGCCTCGCCGAGCTGTCGGACCGCGTGACTGCGCTTGCCAGCGACCAGGGGTCAGGGGGCTCAGGGGGCGGCGCTGCGGTCAAGTGCCTTGCCGCGATCGGCGTCCTGGCCATACTCGGCGCTGGCGCCTTCGCCGTCCTCAAGTACGTCCTGCACGTCCTCTGAGCCCATAGCCGCCCCCCTGCCCTGAGCGCCTTTGGGCCGCTTGGCGGGGTATCTAGTTCCTGTTGCGGAAGGTTGTTCTGGGAGGGCGAGGCTCCTGCCGAGCCGCGTCTCGACGCCTGAATCGGCTCAGCGG
>CAZDNN010000509.1:0-4858 GCA_964506385.1 uncultured Planctomycetota bacterium | reverse complement strand
GCCTCAGCCACGGTGAACGATGAGGATGACGAGCATGCTGTGGAGGTTGACCAGGGCGTGGGCCGCGATCGGCGCGACCAGGCTGCCCGTCCGCTCGTAAAGGTAGGCGAACAGGAAGCCGACGACGAAGAGCTGGAGGAACGCGGGCGCGTGGCCGTGGAGGGCGGCAAAGAGCACCGCAGAGGCGCAGATGCTGCCCAGCGGGCCCCACCACCGCCGGAACGTGGCATAGACGAACCCGCGGAAGACGATCTCCTCGGTCACCGGCGCCACCACCACCGCGCTCAGGCAGAGCAAGACGAAGCCCCACGCGGGCAACCCGCGAGCCTCGCGCAGCAGGGGCTGGACCTGGAACCGGACGCCGACCAGCGGACCGAGCACGATGGTGACGATCGTCGCCAGCAGCACGAGCGGCTGGCTCATCAGCGCGCCGAGCAGCCCCAGGCCGGCGCGGCTGCCAGGCCGCGTCTCACGAAGGCCCAGCCCTCTCAGGCCGTCCCCGCTCCGAATCCCCGTCAGCATCACCAGAAACAGCGACATCATCACGCCAACCGCGTTGGTCGTCAGCGCGCCCAGGACCGCGAACGGGAGGCGTTCGCCGAGCCGCGCCTGGAGCCACCCCGCCCCCCCGAGCACCACCCGCAGCACGCACAGGAACACGATGGCCGCGCGTCCAACGTCCCACGCATCCCACGTCCCCGGCTGGAACCGACAGCGGGGGAACACCCGCACGTTGCAGGCGCGCAGGACCACGTAGCCGAGCAGCAGCACCGTCCCCAACAGCATCGGCACCAGGACGAGGGCCGCTCCGGTGAGCGAGCCCTCCGCCTGCGGGTCCCACAGATCGTCCAGCGACACGTAGTCGGGCGGCGCGGTCACGGCGTCGTCGGCCCGGGGCACTGGCAGCCACCCTGTGAGCTGAACGGCGAGGAAGAGCGCGGCCAGGAGCAGGTAGAGCGCAGGGTGATGCAGGAAAGGCCGCGCCGCTGGCTGGGCGGGCGGCGCCTGCTCGTCGGGCTGGACGTTGGGCAGTGTGTCGATGGCTGACTATTCCTCGGGCGGCAGCTCCGGTGGCTCGGCCGGCGGCGCCCCGTGCAGGGGCAGGATGACCGTGAACGTGCTGCCCGCCCCTGGGGCGCTCTCGACCTCGATGCGGCCGCCGTGGGCGCGGACGATCCAGCGCGCGATGCTCAGCCCGAGACCGCTGCCGCCTGTGTCCCGCGACCGCGAGTGGTCCACGCGGTAGAAGCGGTCGAAGATCTTGTCCTGCTCCGCCTCAGGAATCCCCTCCCCCGTGTCGGCCACGTGGACGTGGACCTCCCGCTCGGTCACGTCGCACGAGATCGTGACCCTCTCGCCGGGCGGCGTGTACTTCACGGCGTTGTCCAGGAGGTTGGCGAACAGCTCGTGGAGCCGCATGGCGTCGGCGTCCACCACGATCTCCGGGAAGTCCTCCGCCTCCAGCCTCAGCCCTGCCTCCTCGGCGAGGACGCGGAACGTCTCGGTCAGCTCCACGAGCAGGCCATCGAGGCGGAACGGCTCGCGCCGCACCGGGATGTCTCCCGCCTCGGCCTGGGCGATGAGCAGCAGGCTCTCGACCACCCCGATCATCCGGTCGCACTCCCGGATGGTGCTCTCGAGGACCTCGCGATACACCGCGGGGTCGTCTTCCCTCGCGCGCAGGGCGATCTCGGCCTCGCCCTTCATGATCGTCAGCGGCGTGCGCAGCTCGTGCGCCGCGTCGCCGGCAAACTGGCGGAGGAGCTCGAACGACTCTTCGAGCCTCTCGATCATGTCATTGAGCGTGGCCGCGAGGACGTCGAACTCGTCGCCGGACTCCGTGCGCGCGAGCCGCTGGTCGAGCTTCGTCGAGGTGATCCGCCGCGCAGCGCTCGCCATCACGTTCATCGGGTGCAGCACCTTGCGGGCCATGGCGTAGCCGCTGAACCACGCGATGAGCACGAGCGCCGGCACGACCGTGTAGATGATGTGGCGGAGGCTGCTCGCCAGCTTGTCCACCGGGCCAAGGTTGGCGAGGATCTGAACGATGTACTCCACCTGTCCATCCTCGTCCTTGAAGGGGCGCGTCACCAGCAGATAGGGCGATTCGACGTCGGGGAGCCGGACGTAGTCTTCGCTGGACGCACCCTCGAGCGCCAGGCGGAGCGTCTCGGGCCGCACGTCCCTGATCTCGGGAACCGCCGCGTCGCGGAAGTAGCGGGAGTGGGCGAGGATCCTGCCGTTGCGGTCGAGGAGGCGGTAGCTGAGCTCGTAGCGCCGCTCGCCCTGGCCGATGATGTGCAGATGGGCGTTGACGGCATCGAGGTCGGGCTTGGCCTCCACGAAGGCCACCAGGTCGCTCGCCTCGTCGCGGAGGAACTTCTGAAGCTCGTGGATCATGCTGCGGTATGTGCGGTAGTAGAGGAGCCCGCACAGGGCGGCGAGGAGCAGGAGCAGGATGCTGGTGTAGTAGAGGGTGAGCTTGAAGCGGGCGCGGCGGAAAAACCGGCGCTTAACCCTCGAGGACATAGCCGACCCCCCGCACCGTCCGGATCATCCTGTCGCAGCCGAATGGCGCGAGCTTCTTGCGCAGGTGAGCGATGAAGACGTCGATCAGGTTCGTGTACGTGTCGAAGTTGATGTCCCAAACGTGCTGCGCGATCATCTGGCGCGTGCACACCGTCCCCTCGTTGTGCATCAGGTACTCCAGGAGCGCGTACTCCTTCGGCGTGAACTCCACCTCCTGTCCCTCGATGGTCACCTTGTGCGCCACGGGGTCCATGACAACGGGGCCGACCCGCACGATGGGGCTCCCGCCGGTGGCCTTGCGGCGCAGGAGGGCTCTGACGCGGGCGAGCAGCTCCTCGAAGGCGAAGGGCTTGACGAGGTAGTCGTCGGCGCCGAGGTCGAGGCCCTGGACGCGATCGCCGAGGGAGCCGCGGGCCGTGAGCATGATTACGGGGGTCCGGATGTTGCGGCTTCGGAGCTTTTCGAGCACTTCGAGGCCATTGACTTTGGGCAGCAGGATGTCGAGCAGGATCAGGTCGTATTCCTGGGTGGTGGCCAGGTGGAGGCCGTCCTCGCCGTCGGTCGCGATATCCACTGCGTAGTTCTCAGCCTCGAGGCCGCGCTTGAGGAAGCTCGCCACCTTGATCTCATCTTCGACTACGAGCAGTCGCATGGGTCACCCGTGATTCGTGATGCGCGATACATGACCACGCCGGGACAGGTCGCAGGTTTCAGGTTCCAGGTTCCGGGTTCCGGGTTGCAGTCACCCGGCCCCAGGACCTCTCCTTTTGACTTTTGCCCTTTGCCTTTCCACTCTTGCCTTTTGCCTTTCGCCTCTACGCCTTCGGCTCGGGGAGGACTCGAACGCGGCGTCCCTCGATCCGCAGGCGGCCCTCGCCGAAGAGGCGAATGGCCTCGGGATACGCCTCGCACTCCTTCTCGAACACCCGGGCCTGGAGGGTGTCGGGCGTGTCGTCCTCGGCCACGGCCACGGCTTTCTGCACGATGATCGGGCCGTGGTCGTAGACGTTGTCCACGAAGTGGACGGTGCAGCCGCTGACCTTCGCGCCGTACGCCAGGACCGCCTCGTGGACGTGGTGGCCGTAGAAGCCCTTGCCGCAGAAGGCAGGGATGAGCGCGGGATGGATGTTCATCGCGCGGCCCAGGAACGCCTCGGGCAGCCGCAGCAGGCACATGAAGCCCGCGAGGATCAGCAGGTCGATCTCGTAGTGGCCCAGCTCGCCGAAGACAGCCTCCGAGAAGCCCTCGACGTCGCCGCGGTAGCGGCGCGACTCGACGACAAAGCTCGCCACGCCGTGGTTGGCGGCCCGCACGAGGCCATAGGCGTCCTTGCGGCTGGAGCCCACCACGGCCACCTCGGCGTCGAGCTGCCCTGCGGCGATATGGTCGAAGATGTTCTCCAGCGTCGTGCCGCCGCCTGAGAGCAGCACGCCGAGCTTAAGATGTCGCATAGGCATCTCCCTCGCGGCTCAAGCCGAGGGCTTGGGCTCGCCTCGGACAGCGGCGGCGCAGCGCGCGCAGAGCTCCGGGTGCTCGGCGTCGGCGCCAATGCTCGGCAGCCGCCGCCAGCAGCGGGCGCACTTGGGCCTCTCCAAGGGCCTGGCCACGATGCCGAGGCCCTCGACATTGACGCCAGCCACGGCGTTGGCCGAGGAGCCGCTGTAGAGCCGCACCTCGGAGACCACGAAGGCCTCCGCCAACTCCGCCTCGTGCGCGCGCAAGAAGGTCAACAGGCCGTCCTCGGCACACAGCGTCACGGTCGCGTCCACGCCATCGCCAATCTGCTTGGCGGAGCGCAGCTTTTCGAGCTCGCGGGCCACGTCATCGCGAACCGCCAGCACCCGTTGCCAGCGCGCCTCGAGCGCCTCGTCTGCCCACGCGGCGTTCGCCTCGGGGAACTCGGCGAGGTGGACGCTCGGCAGGTCCTCGCGGGCCTCCATCGCGTCCCACACCTCCTCGCACGTGTGCACGAGCGACGGGGCCAGCAGGCGGACCAGCGCGTCCAGCAACTCGTAGAGCACCGTTTGCGCCGACCGCCGCGACGCCCAGTCCTCGCCGTCGCAGTACAGCCGGTCCTTGATCACATTCAGATAGAACGCGCTGAGCTCGACCGTGCAGAAGTGATACAAGCGCTGGTAGGCGCGATAAAAGGCGTAGCTCTCGTAGGCAGCGCGCACCTCGGCGATGACGCCCTGGAGCCGCGAGACCATGTAGCGGTCGATCTCCGGCATGTCCGCCACGGCTACCCGATGCCGCGCGGGGTCGAAGCCATGGAGGTTGCCGAGCAGGTAGCGGAAGGTGTTGCGGAAGCGGCGGTAGGGCTCCTCCA
>CAZDNN010000508.1:0-4864 GCA_964506385.1 uncultured Planctomycetota bacterium | reverse complement strand
CGTGCCGGCGTCCGCAGCCGCACGGAGCGGCGGCCTCACGGGACTCGAATCACCATGGACATCCCCCCGTCATTGCTGCTTGGGGGTGCGTGCGGCGGAATCGGGCGGCCCATTCGCCCCATGGGCGGAGAAGGCACGGGGCAAGGGGATCGAGGCTACATGCCGAGTGGATGGATGCGGGAAGACCGGGTGGCAGCGCGGTGGCGACTGCGCGGGCAGGACATTACTTCTGCGAGGCCCCATAGCGTGCATGGCGTGCGCGCCGGGCGGCCAGGCACAGGAAGACGAGTACGGCCAGGCCGGCGCCTGCGGCGTTTGCCATGCCGTCCCACACGTCGGCGACGCGGCCGACGAAGGCCTGGATCACCTCGGCCAGCGCGCCATAGGCCGCGGCCCACCCGAAGGCCACCAGCGCCACCCGCCCCGCACCCCACGATGAGCCCCGACGCAGCGCAGCCACCACGGCCACCGTCAGCGCGCCGTAGGCCAGCGCGTGCGCCACCTTGTCGCTCTTCGCCACCAGCGACTCGCCGGCCATCGGCCTCACCGACCCGTACATCAGCACGACCATCATCGCCGCCACCAGGCCCCACAAGGCCCTCGTGCTCCACCGTCTGTCATGCACCACAGTCGTCCTCTCGGGGAAGGGCTGTGCGATCGGGGAGGGCGCGGCTCCCGCCGAGCCGCCCCAGGCCAAGCGGCGTTCCCCGTATCGCGGCTCGGCGGGAGCCTCGCCCTCCCCAACTCGTCTGCCATCTGCCGTCAGGCGTCGGGGTCGCCTTCGCCGAAGAGCTCGAGGAACTCGCGGACCTCGTCGGCGTCGGGCGGCTGGCGCTTGATCTGGTGCTCGTGGCGGTCGGCATCGGCCTCGCGCAGGCGGGCCGTGAGCTGGCGGTGGAACGTCTCCGCCCCCACCACCTCGGCGGCGGCGCGGCGGCAGGCGTCGGCGAGCGCGCGGTCCGAGGTCACCACGCGGACGTGTTGAGGCCCCGTGCTCGTCTCGACCATCCTGCGGATATCGTCGTCGGCCGTGCGCGGCGGGTGGCTGTAGACCACCCTCACGCCGGGCAGGCTGTCGGCGCGGCTCGCCCCGCCCGCGGGTCGCCTGCTGTCGAACACCACGGTCACCTGGTCGCCCGTCTCCTGGGCGTAGCGAACGAGCTGCGGGAGCAGCCGCGCCCGCGCCTCGTCGAGCGCGTCGGCGACAGCCCGCCCCCGGCCGTAGCGGGCGATGGCGAAGAGCACGTTGTAGCCGTCCACGATCACATGCATTGCCGATTCCCGATTGGGCTCTGCCGGGAGGGCGAGGCTCCTGCCGAGCCGCGAACGCCGACGGGCCTCTTGCCATGGGCGGCTCGGCGGGAGCCTGGCCCTCCCATTCCTTCGGGGATGGCCTACGCGTCGGAGCGGGCGTCGTGCTTGATCTCGCCACCGACGATGGTCACCAGGGCGCGGCCGCGGACGTGCCAGCCGTCGAAGGGGCAGTTGCGGCTCTTGCTCGCGAAGGCGGCCGCGTCGAGGGTCCACTCGGCATCGGGGTCGATGACGGTCACGTCGGCGGGCCGGCCGACCTCGAGGGTCCCTCCCTCCAGGCCGAGGATGCGGGCGGGCGCGACGGTCATCGCCTCGATGGCCCGCGGCCAGCTCAGCAGCCCAGGTGCGATGAGCCGCGTGACGAGGACGGGGATGGCGCTCTCCAGCCCGATCACGCCGAAGGGCGCCTCGGAGAACTCGACGTCCTTCTCCTCGGGAGCGTGGGGCGCGTGGTCGGTAACGATGGCGTCGATCGTGCCGTCGGCCAGCGCGGCGCGCAGGGCCTCGAGGTGCTCGTCGCTCCGCAGCGGCGGGTTCATCTTGTAGACGGGGTCGAACGACGCGACGTACTCGTCGGTGAGAACGAGGTGGTGGACGGTGGCCTCGCAGGTGACGGCGACACCGCGTGCCTTTGCCCTGCGGATCAGGTCGATGGAGCCCTCGGCGCTGACGTGGGCGACGTGGAGGCGGCCGCCGGTGGCCTCGGCCAGCGTGATGTCGCGGGCGACCATGATCTCCTCGGCTGCGGGCGGGATGCCGTCCAGCCCAAGCTTCACCGACCACACGCCGCGATGCATGACGCCCTTGCCCATCAGGTCGGCGTCCTCGCAGTGGTCGATGATCGGCTTGTCGAACATCGAGGCATACTGGAGGGCGCCACGCATCAGCCGCGCGTTCGCCACGCACGAGCCGTCGTCGCTGAAGGCCACGGCCCCCGCGCGCGTCATCTGGCCGAGCTCCGCGATGTGCTCCCCCGCCCTCCCCGCCGACACGCAGCCGACTGGCACCACCCGCGCCTTCCCCGCACGCTCGCCCTGGCGGACCTGGAACGCCACGGCCGCCTCGTCGTCCACCGGAGGATCGGTGTTCGGCATGACCGCGACGGTGGTGAACCCGCCGGCGACGGCCGCCGCGGAGCCGCTGGCGATCGTCTCCTCCTCTTCCTTGCCCGGCTCGCGGAAGTGGACGTGCATGTCGATGAGCCCCGGCGCCACGACCATGCCGCGGGCGTCGAGGGTGCCCACCGTCTCCTCGAACTCGCCGATCGCGGCGATCCGCCCGTCGCGGATCAGCACGTCCGCCTTCCGGTCGATCCCCTGCGCGGGGCAGATCACGCGGCCGCCTTTGATCAAAAGCTCAGACACAGCCGAGCCACTCCTCTTCGTCGAATAGGTCCTATAGGTCCTATAGGTCCTATAGGAGCTATTGGGGTCGCCACAGGGCCTCAGTCACGCCTCTCGTCCCACCCCGGTCACCAAGGAGAGCACTGCCATCCGCACCGCCACGCCGTTGGTCACCTGATTGAGGATCACCGAGCGGGTGCCGTCGGCCACGTCGGGGGTCATCTCGACCCCGCGGTTGATGGGGCCGGGATGCATGATGAGGACGTCGGGCTTCGCCCGCTCGAGTCGCCAGGCCGTCAGGCCGAAGAGGCGGGCGTACTCGCGGATGGACGGGAAGGGCCTGTCAGTGAAGCGTTCGAGCTGGATGCGGAGCATGTTCACCACATCCATCTCGGGCAGCACCTCGTCGAGGTCGTAAGACACGCGGGCGCCGAGCTGGCGGAAGGAGCCTGGGACGAGTGTCCGCGGCCCGACGAAGGTCACCTCGGCCCCGAGCTTGAGGAGACCCTGGAGGTTCGAGCGGGCGACGCGGCTGTGCGCGATGTCGCCCACGATGGCGACCTTCAGGCCCTCGAGGCTCTTGCCGAGCGGCTCGACGTGGTCGCGGATGGTCAGGATATCGAGGAGGCCCTGGGTCGGGTGCTCGTGGCTGCCGTCGCCGGCGTTGATGATACAGGAGTCGACAGCGCGGGTCAGCAGGTGAGGGGTGCCGGGGGCCTTATGTCGCATGACCACGGCGTCGATGCCCATCGCCTCGATATTCCGCGCCGTATCGCGGAGAGTCTCGCCCTTCGAGGTCGAGGAGCCGGCCGACGAGAAATTCACGATCGTCGCGCCCAGGCGCTTCTCGGCCAGCTCGAAGGAGATCCGCGTGCGGGTGCTCGGCTCGAAGAAGAGATTGACAACCACCTTGCCCGCAAGATCCTGCCGCGGCCCGTCGTTCCGCGTCGCGATGGGCTGGAACTCCCGCGCCGTGTCCAGCACGTGCAGGATCTCCTCGGCCGAGTAGTACTCGAGCCCGATGAGGTGCCGCTGCGTCCACTCCACCGTCGCGCCGCTCCACCTGGGGTGCCCAGGAACCTGTCCGCGCCTCGCGAGCGATTATAGCGCAACCCCGCGTCCCGTCCAGTCCATTTGCCCGTCGGGGCGCAGTGCGGGCCGCGAGGTCGGGCCTTGCCTTCCCCATGCCAGACCCTATAATCGCCTGCGAGGGCAAGGCCCCGGGAGGGCCGGGGACTTGGCGATGCTGAACCTGATGCTGCGGTCCCGCTTCGACGACTACGAGGTGATCCTGGAGCCGGATGAGGACACCCCCGAGTGGTGGGCGGGGGCGCCGTCGGTGGCCCGCGCCGACGACGGGACGTTCTACCTGGCGGCTCGCATGCGCGAGGGCAACTCGCCACGCGGGCGACGTGGCTACGAGGTGCGGCTCCTGCGCAGCAGCGACGGCGTGGCGTTCGAGCCCGTCCTGTCCATCCCGCGCGAGCAGATCCCCATCCAGGGCTTCGAGCGGCCCGCGCTGGTCCGCGACCCGCAGACGGGGGCCTTCAAGCTCTATCTGTGCGGGCCGTGGAAGCACGGGCCGTGGTGCATCATGAGGCTCGATGATGCCGCCGACCCCGCCGACTTCGCCCCGACCACCTGCCGGCCCGTCCTGTGCGCCGACAGCGCCGGGATGGCCGGCGTCCAGGGCTACAAGGACCCCTTCGTCTTCCACACGGCAGGGCAGTTCCACATGCTCGTCATCGGCTGCGGGCGGGTGGAGCGGACCTATCACTTCGTGAGCAGCGACGGCGAGAGCTGGTCGGCGGTGGGCGAGGGGCCGGCGTTCGACAACGGGGGCTGGCACAACTTCTACACCCGCCCAGCGTGCGTGGTGCCCATGGGGGCGGGCTACCTGTTCGTCTACGAGGGCTCGCACTCGACCTGGCACGACCCGCCCTACAACATCGCCACGGGCCTGGCCTACACACTCTCCCTCGAGAGCTTCTGCGATCTCTCGCCCGACGCCCCGCTGCTGCGGAGCACCACGCCAGGCGACTACCACACCTGGCGCTACAGCCACTGGCTCTGGGTGGACGGCGAGCTCTGGGCCTACGCCGAGGTCGCCCGCCCCAACAACACCAACGAGATCCGCCTCTTCCGGCTGCCGCTGGCCTAGCAGCCCGTGGCAGAAGTCCTTCGCAGACGAGTGCGAGGGATTCGGG
>CAZDNN010000507.1:0-4867 GCA_964506385.1 uncultured Planctomycetota bacterium | reverse complement strand
TGTCGGACAACAAGAAAGCGTTAGCCAAGAGGACGTGGTTTGGCAAGGGCCCGACAGAGCTGACAGGCCAATGGTTCGGCATGATGTACCTCGACTCCCATTCCTCCTTCAGTGCGCCGCACATCTTGACACCGTCATTGAGCAATCGCTCGAACTTCGCTCTGGGCACCGGTGACCTCTTCGCCACAGGGACGGCTGGCGTCACCTCTGTGATCCCGGAAGAAGGAGTGCCGGAGGACATCAGGTACCTTCTGGGCCTGATCAACTCGCGGCTGATCAGTCACTATGCCGTTTCCCACAGCCCCGTTTTCTCAGGCGGCTATCACAAGTTCAGCGCGCCGTACCTACGGCAACTGCCGATCCGGAGAATCGATGCCTCTGATCCAAGCGACAGGCGGAGCCATTCTCACATGGTGGAGTTGGTCGATGCGATACAGCAACTGCACGTCCAGCTAGGCACGGCGCGGACCGGGCATGAAGCGACAGCGCTTGAGCGTCAGATCGCGGCGACGGATCGGGAGATCGACGGGCTGGTGTATGAGCTGTATGGGCTGTCGGAGGCGGAGATCGCGATCGTGGAGGGGGCGTGCTCGTGAGGGCGCCGTGGCGGCTCTGTCGCCGCTCCGCGGCGGTTTGTAGTGCCGCCTTCAGGCGGACCGTGACGCGAGGGGGGAGAAGGAAGACCGCCTGAAGGCGGGACTACATACCCGCCTGTCGGCGGGCAGAGGTCCTGGTCGGGAGCCTGGGGCCGCCTTCAGGCGGGGAGAGGTCGCGACGACGGATCGGGAGATCGACAGGCTGTCGGAGGCGGACGTGGATTGCCGATTTCCGATTGGCGATTGCCGATTGGGAAGCTGGATACTGGGTAAGGAAGAGAGGAGAGGACGTCGCTGGTGTGAGCGATCCGAGCCCGGCGCCTGATTGGGCAAGACGTGCTACGATAGGCGCGGGCGGCGGCCCGCCGCTGGGTGTGTGAGAATCGCTTGACACGCCGGCCGCCGCCTGCTACGATGTGAAGCGGCGAAGGCGATAGGCCCCCTGGCGCCGAGGCCAGCGCGCTGATGGCCCCGCGTGGCCGTGCCGTCCCGGGCGGCCTTTTCTTCGGCGCAGCGGTAGCACGATTCGAGAAAACGTATGCTCGCGTGCCGTGCGGATACCCGTGGCTTCACCCTCATCGAGCTGCTCGTTGCGGTCGCCGCGATCGCGATCCTGATGGGCATGTTCGTCGGCGTGTCGCTCGTGGTGCGGGAGCAGGCGTGGAAGTCGAAGTGCGCGGGCCGGCTGCGTCAGCTCGGCATGGTCCTCGAGCTGTACGCCGACGAGTGGCGGGGGTGGTATCCCGTCGAGGGCCTTTCCGGGAATCCGCAGAACGCGCTGGTGGACGCGCTGTTCCCCGACTACGTGGCGGAGCGGGCCTGCTTCTACTGCCCCAAGGCCGAGGCGTGCGAGCCCTACGCGCAGAGCGATGCCTATGGCGGGCCTGGCGGCGACTCGATCGTCAACACGGACGAGAACTGGGCGCGGCGCTGGATCACGTACAAGTACTTCTCGATTACGCGGCGGGACCCGCGGATGCCGCTGCCGCTGTGGCAGCGGGAGTATCCGCACCTGCTGACTGCGGAGTCGCCGGGCCACCGGTGGCTGATGAGCGATTGGGTGCGCAAGGGGGTGCCGGTGTTCCCTCATCGGCAGCGCGGGGGGTGGGGCGGGGGCCGCAACGTGCTGTTCGTGGACAAGTCGGTGCGCTTCGAGCGGCACAAGACGCATGGGGCTTTCACGGATCGGCTATGAGTGCACAGCGAGGTCTGACGACGCGGGACGTGCTGCTGGCGGCCACGGGCGGGGTGGCGGCGGCGGCGATCAGCAAGGTGCTGGGCCACGCGGTGCGGCTGGGTGTGGGGGTGCCTATGGCCGGGTCGCTGGTGGCGGCGCTCCCCCGGACGGCGGTGCTGCTGGTGGTGCTGGCGCGGGCGCGGGGGTTCGGGGTGCTGACGCTGGCCGGGGTGGCCGAGGGGGTGCTGTCGCTGGGTCTGGGCGGGATGTTTCCGCTGTGCGTCGCCGGGCCGGTGGTGGCGGGGGCGTGTGCGGACGCGGCGTGGCGGTGGGCGCGCGTGGGCGGCGAGCGCGGGCGGCTGGCGGGGTCGGGCGCAGTGCTGGCAGCGGCTCGGATGCTGGTGGTGCTCGCGCTGGTGGCCGCGCTGGGTGTGCGGGTGGGCCGCGGCGAGCATGGCATCGGCGCGATGCCTGTGGTGATCGTGGTCGGGACCTTTGTGCTGGGCGGCGCCGCCGGCCTGCTGGCGAGCGTCATCACACGGGAACTGCGACGAGCGGGAGTGATGGCATGAGCGAAGGGAACGGCAAGGAGGAAGTCGTGGCTCGCGTCGTGGGCCACGTGCGCTCGGGCTACGCGGAGCCCGAGGACGTGCATCATGTGCGGCGCGGGTGGACCGAGGACATGAGCCGCATCATGCTCACCCCCGGGCGGGGCACGAAGCTGGCCGGGCTGACGGGCTACTCCCACATCATCGTGGTCTTCTGGATCCATCGCGTCAAGGAATGGCGCATGCCCAGTTACGGTCACAAGCCGCCGGAGGTCAAGGTCTACGCCACACGGATGCCGGCGCGGCCCAACCCCATTGGCCTGTCCGTGGTCGAGCTGGTGGACTTCTCGACCGAGACAGGGGAGATTCTGGTTCGGGGCCTCGATGCCGTCGATGGGACGCCCGTCCTCGACATCAAGCCCTACATCCCCGACTTCGACAGCTACCCCGAGGCGACGGTCCCCCACTGGGTGGACGAGCACATCGAGCGCTACCACCACGGCCCCGGGGGACACGCGCACGGGCATGTACACGCACACGCGGAGGGAAAGGAGCACTAGCGATGGCGGGAAAGCACATGGCGTGGGTCATTGTCGCGGTGTTGACCGCAGGCGGCGCCGCAGCGGCGCCGGTGAGCTTCACCCTGCTCGGCCACCCGGACAACGTGACCGTGCTGCCGCAGCAGCGCGGCCACACGGGCGTGTCGGGCGACCACCTGGTCCAGACGGGTGACGACATCACCGACCCCGCCTACAACCCGAACGGCTGCTTCACCTTCGGCTTCATGAACCCCATCGGCGAGTGGGAGCCCGACTACCCGGCGGGCTACGCCGAGGGCATCCACTCGATGCAGGGGGCGCTCGAGCTGGACATCGATCTGGCCGCTGGCGGCGCCTTCAGTGTCACGTCGCTGAGCTTCGGCGGCGTCGCCTACCCCGGCAAGAGCGGGCCAAGCTCCTTCGAGTACCTCGTGATCCCCGGCGACCCGGCGACCGCGGACCCGAAGTACCAGGTGGACGGCGTGGGGAACAGCGGGACCTTCGGGGCCTCCGACGCGCTCGACTGGCACCTCGAGGCCCAGCTCGACCTCTACCGCGACCAGCCCTTCGGCGGCTCGGGCGGCATCGACATGACCTTCGACGACTGGGGCTGGACCGGCTTCCTCGTCCCCGCCGATCTCCTGACGGCCGAAGGGCTGGCGCTGGTGACGCTGGACGACGCGCTCGGCTACTTCGGCGGCACGTCGGAGGACTTCGAGGCCTGGCTCATCGAGCAGGTGGCCCCCCGCCTGCCGGACGACGCGACGTGGCTCCTCTTCGTCCAGGCCGAGGGCCAGCCAGACTGGAACAACCCGGGAATGAAGGGCTGGGACCCCCAGGAGGGCATCGTCGGCGAGACGATCGTGGCGTACAGCACGACAGGCTACCAGCCGGACCTGATCCCCGAGCCTGCGACGCTGACGCTCGTGCTGTGCGGCGCCGCGGTGGCCTGGGCACGGCGAAGGCGGTGAGCCATGGCTGCCACGGCGCCGGGCCAGTGGGTGCGTGACCTCGACCCCCGCGCGAAGCTGTTGCTGCTGGTGATGGCGTCCGCCGCGGCGTTTGCGGCGACGGGCGCGGTCGAGCTGGCGGGCGTGGTGGGCGCCGCGGTGCTGTGGGCGCTCGTGGCGGGCCTGCCGGCCCGCGTCCGACGGCGGGGGGTGCGTGCCGCGCTGGGGCTGGGCGCGCTGGCGCTGGCCCTCGCCGGGTGGACGTGGTGGCAGGGCGGCGCCCTCGCCGAGGCGGCGCGGCCCGTGGCGCGGCTCGTGGGGCTCCTGTGCGCGGGATGGGCCTTCTCGGCGTCAACGCCTCCAGGACAACTGGCCGTCGGGCTCCAGCGTTTGTGGCTGCCGCGCAGCGTGGTGCTCGTGGCCGTGAGCGCGCGGACGCTGCTGCCCATGCTGACGTCGGAGGCGCGCATGAGCTACGAGGCGGCGCGGCTCCGGCTTGCCGAGGCGGGACGCGGCCGGCTGACCGCGGTGGCGTATCGGGCGCTCGTGGCGGTGGCGCTACGGGTGATACAGCGGGCCGATGTCCTGGCTGCGGCCGCGGAGCTGCGGGCCGCGGGGCGCCCGGGCGCGCGCTCCTCCTTGCGGGAGGTGCGTTTCCGGGTCCGCGACGTCGCCGTCCTGGCCGCGGCGGCTGCCGGCCTGGCGGCGGTGTGGGCAGGGTAGCCATGGACGCCGCGATCCTCGCCGAGCGGCTGACGTGCAGCTTCCTCGGCGGCGCCGTGCAGGCGCTGCGCGGGGTGGACCTCACGGTGGGGGCTGGGGAGTTCGTCCTCCTGACGGGGCCGAGCGGCGGCGGGAAATCGGTCCTCGCCCGATGCCTGACGGGCCTGGTGCCGCGGGTGTTCCCCGGCGAGGTGTCGGGGCGGGTGCGGATCCAGGGCCGGGACGTGCGGGAGCTGTCGGGCTGGGAGGTGGGGGGCCTCATCGGGATGGTGTTCCAGCGCCCCAGGCCCAGCTCTTCGCGCAGCGGGTGGAGGAGGAGGTCGCCTTCGGGCCT
>CAZDNN010000506.1:0-4891 GCA_964506385.1 uncultured Planctomycetota bacterium | reverse complement strand
TGACCTCGCGGCAGAGGAGGTGCTGGGGGTCGGGTGCAAGATGGGTGGGAGCCGCGCGGAGCGCAACAACACCTGCATCTCGGGAAGCTGCTCTGCGCTCGGTTCGTGATCGCCGACGTGAACGAGGAACCCCAGAATGACCTCGGGCGTCAGCCTGAGCATCGCCAGCGTCAACTACTCCGTGTCGTGCGAGTACCCGGTCGACGGCGGAAGTCTCGACGCCCCGTACACAGCTTTCCTGGACACCCGCTGCCAATCGCCGGAAGCTATCGGCATCGCGGTGCGGCTGGAGGTCGGCGACGCGTCGCTCCCCCCTGACCTCACGCCCGTCTTCGACACGGGCGAGTCGTATGTCATCGGGACCGACGGCGACTTCTACTACCTCACGCTCCAACCCGGGCGCCTCAGCGGGCAGCAGCTCTGGACGGCCCAGATCGCCCGCGACGTGACGAGCGTGACCGTCTACTGCGGGGAACGGATGGTCAGCAGGGCCGGTGACGGGATCACCCTCTCCAACCCGTTAACCTACCCTCTGGACCAGATCCTGCTCATGCACGTCCTTGCCCGTCACGAGGGTGCGCTCGTCCACGCGGCTGGGGCGAGCATCGGCGGCAAGGCGCTCATGTTCGCAGGCCGCTCAGGCGCGGGGAAAAGCACCCTGTCGCGGTTGCTCGACGGGCGCCCGGACCTGGCGCTTCTCAGCGATGACCGAATCGCGGTGAGGAAGGTCGGCGGCACGTTCACAGCCTACGGCACCCCCTGGCCGGGCGACCAGGGAGCCGCGCTCAATGAGAAGGCGGAGCTGTGCGGGATCTGCTTCCTGCGACACGCTGGCACGAACCGAATCGAGCCGCTGACGCCGGGCGAGGCGATCGAGAGGCTTCTTCCCGTCACGTCCGTGCCCTGGTACGATCGCGACGCCGTGTCGGGTGCCCTCCCCTTCCTCGATGATCTGCTGGCTCACGTCCCCGCCTTCGATCTTCACTTCACGCCGGGCGCCGGCGTCGCCGAGCTCGCCGAAGATCTCCTCCAGACGAATTCACAACGGCACTGAGCTCGCGAAGCGGCTGGCGGGCCGCAACGAGGCTGCGAGGGCGGGATGATCTCGCGAGGTGTTCTGTGGCCGTAGACCCTCTGCACATCCACCAGGCGGCGCGCAGATCAGGCGAGGGGTCCGACACGGCAGCGGCCGAGCCCGTCCAGGGCTCCGGCGAGGCGTGCCAGATGGTGCTGCCCGCTCGGGAGTTCGCCGACCTGTCGGCGGCCATTCTGGAGCGAGGCAGCAGCATTCGCTTCCGGGCGCGGGGGCGGAGCATGCTCCCGCTCGTCCGGCACCGCGACGTCCTCACCGCGCGGCCCGTGAGCGTCAAGAGGCTGCGGGTGGGGGACATCGTGCTCCACCGCATCGGGCGCGACCGGCTCGTGGCGCATCGCATCGTTCGGCTCGGCCAGACAGACGGCAAGGCGATGGTGACGACCCGGGGTGACGCCTCCCTCAACCCCGGGGATCAGGTCAGCGCGGAGCAGGTGCTGGGTCACGTCGTGGCCGTTCGTCGCGGCACGAGGTCTGTGCGGCTCGATCGCGGGGTGTGGCGTCTCGCGGGGGTGTTGTGGGTGCGTCTGTGGCCCATTGGGCCGACCCTGCTCCACTTGATGAGGGGTGCCATTGGCCTCTGCCGCCGGCACCCGCACGGAGCCTGATGGCTCGACGACGAACAGGACGACGAGGGATAGGCAATGCCTGTGTATGAGTTCCTGTGCGAGGACTGCAACCGGGTCTTCAACTTCTTCGCGCGCACGGCTGAGGCCGGCAAGCGGAAGCCGACGTGCCCGAAGTGCGGCGGGCGGAAGATGAGCAAGCGGTTCTCCCGCTTCGCGACGAGGACGCGGAGCAGCGCGCGCTCCAGCCGAGCGGGCGAGGGTGAGGGGGCGCTGTCGCCTGGCGGCGAGGGGCCTCTGAGTCCCGGTGAAGAGGCCAGGATGGAGCGGGCCATGATGGAGCTGGCGCGCGACATGGAGTCCGTCGATGAGAACGATCCCCGGCAGATCGCCGCGGTGATGCGGCGCCTGTCCGACGTGGCCGGCGAGGATCTCGGGCCGGAGATGGACGAAATGATCCGCCGCCTCGAGGCGGGGGAAGACCCCGAGAAGGTCGAGGAGGAGATGGCGGACGCCTTCCCTGACGACGGCACCGAGGGAGGACTCGGCGGCCCGCCGACCTACGACGATGGCCTGTACGATCTGTAACGCCCCTGCCAGCCTCCCGAAGGCGCTGCTGCTTGCGGGCGCTCTGGCGCTTGCCTGCGGGGCAGCGGGGGGCGAGCCAGGGCGCGATGCGGAGGCCACTGTAGCGGCCTCGAAGGCCATCCGCCCGCCCATCGCTCGGGGCTCGGTGGATTCCGGGAGTGCCCTCGTCGTGCTGCCCGGCGGGGCATGGGAGGTGTTCCTGGTCAAGACGATGGAGGGGGCGGCCCGACTGTGCCGGCGGCGCTCCGACGACGCCGGCCTGTCGTGGTCGAAGATCGAGAGCCTGCGGGAACTGCCCGGCGAGGGCTGGTCGGCCGGGACGGCGCTCCTGGACGGCGCGGGCGGCGTGCATCTGTTCCTGCTGCGAGCCCGCGGTGAAGGGCAGACGCCAGGCGTTGACCGCTATCAGGACATCTGGCACGTGCGGTCAACGCCAGGGCGGACTCAGTGGGGAGAACCCCGGCGCATCTTCGAGGGCTGCGTGGACTCGCTGCGGAACGGGGTGCAGCTTCCCGCCGGCCGCCTCGTCCTGCCCTTCGCGCACTGGGTGGCCCGGGGGGCCGGCGCGCCGCGTAAGGGCATGAGTGTGGTCACGACCCTCTGCTCGGATGACGGCGGCGATACGTGGAAGGTGTCGGAGGCACGGCTGATGGTCCCGACCCCTGACGGGTATGTGGGCGACCACGCTGGGGCGAGTGACCCCACGATCGTCTCGTTCCGGGGGGGGCGTTTGTGGATGGTCATGCGCACGCAGACCGGCCGGCTCTACGAGTCGTCCTCGCGGGATGGCGTGCGGTGGACCCCGCCGCGGGCGTCGCGGTTCCGTTCCCCCGACTCGCCGGCGTTCGCGCTCCGCCTCCCGGACGAGCGGGTTGTCCTGTTCTGGAACGACTGCGCGGACCCGCCGGCCGGCAAGGGGCGACGGGGCAGCGGGCGTCCGGACGTCCTGCATGCGGCCGTCTACGATCCCGACGACATGGGCTGGCTCCACCATCGCGAGGTCTACCGCGATCCGGAGCGCAACGAGCGGCCGCCGGCGTCCGGCCGATGCCCGGCCGCGGATCCGCGCGCGGTGGTGGCCCGCAACGGCACGATCGTGCTGGCGACAGGCCCCACGAAGGACGGCCGGTCGCTGCTCGTCATCGACCCCAGGTGGCTCTGTGCCGCGCAGCATCGTGACGACTTCGCCGGCGGCCTCGGTGGCTGGAGCGTGTTCCGCCCGCCAGGGCCCGGGGAGCAGGCCCCGGGCGGCCGCGTCCAGGGGGCCCGGCTCGTGGGCCATCCGACTCGGGCATCGGGGAGCGCGCTGCGCCTGCGCAAGGTGGAGGGCGCCCCGGGCGATGGTGCCGTATGGAACTTCCCCCGCGGCAGGCAAGGCCGGCTGGCCCTCCGGGCCATGCTGCTGTCCGGTTTCGGCGGCATCGCTCTGTCGCTCGCGGACCGGTTCCACGGGCCGGCGGATGCTGCGGCCGAGGAGCGGGCACTGTTCAAGATGGCCATTGGGCCGAAGGGGGAGCTGCCGCGCGGCCGGCGGCTGCCGCTGGCACAGTGGCTTACCATCGAGCTCCTCTGGGACGTGGGATCGCGCTCCTGCCGGGTGCTCGTGGATGGCAAGGTGGTGGACAGGCTCCCCCTCGACGATCCGGCGACTGAGGGACCCTGCTACCTGCGACTGCGGTCCACGGCGCCCGAGGCGGACCTGGCGGGCATGATGATCGAGTCCGTGCGCGCCGAGGTCAGCAACGCCCTCCCGCGAGCTGCCTCGCGCTCGCCGTTCGTGCGGGAGCCGAACGCACCTGTCCTGCTTCGCACCGCGCCGCAGAACCAGGCTAACCTGGTCAGACTGCCGAATCGGACGCTCAAGTGCTTCTACGTCGGGACGGGGCGGAGGAGCATCCGCTCCATCACATCCTCCGACGGCGGGTCCACGTGGGAGGACGAGCAGATCGAGTTCTGGCTGCCCGGACCTGGCGCCAACTCCTGCGCCGTCCTCCGCACGGACGATGGCGAGCTGCATGCGTTCTTCCTCGTCTGGCGCGGCAAGCGGGGGCCGTTGGCTGTCGCCCGCTTCCTGGACGTGTGGCACTGCAAGACGAAACGCAGGGGGGCCCTGTGGGGAGAGTGCCGCCCCGTGTTCCGAGGCTTCGTCGATTCCCTCAATGCCTCCGTGCAACTGCGGAGCGGCACGATCCTGTTGCCGCATCACGTCCGCATCCCGCTTCGTCAGATGGGGCCGCCTTCGGGGTGTTGCGAGGCCCTGGTAAGCTACTCGCATGACGGCGGGCGCACGTGGGCGCAGTCGCCAACGCGGCTCACCGCGCCGTGCAAGGCAGGCTACAACGGCGCGAACCTCGGTGCGACCGACCCTGCGGTGCTGGAGCTGAGCGGCCGGCCGAGGATGGGCGCGGTCTGGATGCTCATGCGGACGCAGACGGGGTTCCTCTATGAGTCGTTCTCGGATGATGGCGTGCGCTGGACGCCGGCCAGGCCCTCACGCTTCCGTTCCCCGGACACGCCAGCCATGCCGCTTCGGCTGTCGGATGGCCGGATCGTGGTGTTCTGGAACAACTGCGAGACGCCGCCCAAGGTCAACGGCCGCGGCGTCTACGGCGGCCGGGACGCCCTGCACGCGGCGGTCTCCTCG
>CAZDNN010000505.1:0-4892 GCA_964506385.1 uncultured Planctomycetota bacterium | reverse complement strand
GCCCGAAGACCCGCACGCAGTCCGAACGGACTTCTGCCACGGGCTGCTAGTTCCTTGCGGCGTGGTTCCCCCAGTAGGGGCCTCGTGCGTGCGCGCCCGAAGATCCAGGAGACCGGCTAAGGTGACACCAAGGCGTACCTGCTCCGTCCTGTTCCCCTTCCTGTTCGTGGCCCTGTCAGGAGCTCGGTCCATGGCCTCATCACCGCTCGATGGCGTGCTCGGCGGCAAGACCTGCGCCTACCGCTGGCACGTCGCCGACCCGATCGTCTTCCAGAAGCGGCTGAAGGTCGCCATCGAGCGGATGGGCTGGATCGCCATCGACGAGAACCCCGACCACAAGAGCATTAGCTGGAACGAGCGCCAGGACGACTACTCGAGCGTGGCCTTCTGGTACCAGGTCGGCGAGCCGAAGCGCTTCGCCACGGTGCCGCCGTGCGCCGAGCGGCGTCTGCCCGAGATCGACACGATCGTGCGCGGGAGCGGCTTCACCGCCAGGCGCTACCACGGCGCCGGCGACGCGGTCGTGCAGAGGGGCCGCTATTGGACCGACCACGCGCAGATGCTCTACAAGCCGCCGTCACAGGAGGATGCCTGGGTCGAGATCCCCTTCGAGGACGGTATCTTCGTGCGAGTACGGCGGGGCGCAGCAGCAGAGGAAGATGAGGTCGTCGGGGCCGGTGTTCGCGATGGTGTGGCGGGTGTCGGGCGGGATGAGGATGGCGTCGAGTGGGCGGACGTCGCGGGTCTCGTCGCCGACGGTGATGCGGCCGGCGCCGGAGAGGATGTAGTAGATCTCCTCGGTCCGGGGATGGCGATGCGGCTCGGTGGCGCCGCCGGGCGGGACGAGGGCCTCGGCGAGGCTCTGGCGGGTCGCCGAGGAGTTCGTGCGGTCGAGCAGCGAGCGGATGGTCGAGCCGTCCTTGGTGGTGAAGGGGGCGCTGTCGTTGCGGTTGATGACTTCCATGGGGGCCTCTCACGAGCCGGGCGCGATGGGCTCTGGGGCTAGCCTGTCTTCCTCTGCTTCCGCCGTCGTGCGAGCTCGGCGTCGGCGGCTTTGGCGAGGTCGGCGGCGACGCGTGCGGGGTCGGCGCCCTGCTTGACGACGCGGGTGAGGGCCTGGGCGATCTCGTCGCGGATCTTCTGCCAGCCGGCCACGCTCGGCTCGCGCACGCCGTATGGGATGGTGTCGAAGGGCGCGCGGTTGCGCGGATGCTCGGCGAAGAAGTCCTGGAGCGTCTTCGTCTCCGCCGCCGAGCGGCGGACAGGCAGGTAGCCGGTCTTGACCGACCACTCGGCCGTGATGTCTCGGGAGATGAAGAACTTCATGAACTCCCAGGCGCCCCGCTGGCGCTCCGGCGTGCTCTTGAACATGACGATGTTCCCGCCGTAGAGCACTGTGAGCTTCGGCTGTCCCTCCCCCACCGGCGGGCAGGCGATGGACCACGCGAAGCGGTCGCGGCCCTGCTCGTCCACCATGTCCTTCCGCATGTACGAACGGGTCGTGCTCGATCGCAGGATGAAGGCGCACTTGCCCTGGGAGAAGTAGAGGCGGTCGTCGTCGCTCTCGAAGGGGATGACGATGGCCAGCTTCTCGTCCACCAGGGTCTTCAGCAGGGCGAGTGTCTCGACGGCCTGCGGGGATCCCAGGCCGCTCGTCGCGCCGCGGTTCGGCGCGAGCTGGCCGCCGCGAGACATGATCATCGAGTCGAAGGACGACGGGTCGCGGGCGTAGGCATAGGGGAGCTTGTCGGTTTTCGCCTTGACGTCGCGGCACTGCTGGAGGAACTCTTTCCATGTGGCCGGCGGCTGCTCGTGGCCTGCGGCGCGGAGGATCTCCGCGTTGTAGTAGAGCATGAGCAGGCTCTTGGTGAAGGGGAAGGAGAGCAGCTTGCCGTCGAACTCGGGATAGCGGTTCGAGTTGAGGAAGGAGGGGAAGATATCGTCCTGGTCTTCCTTGCTGAGGCCGTAGTCGGGATGGTTGATGTAGTCGTCGAGGGCGGCGACGCAGTCGGCCTGCATGAGCTCGGCGACCATGCTTTCGTAGGCGATGGCGAGCTGGGGCATGTCGCCCTTGCCGAGTGCGGTGGTCCGGAGCTTCTGGAAGAGCGTGGTGTAGGAGCCGAGATTCGAGAGCTTGATCTCGTAGGTCGGGCTCTGGGCGTTGAAGCGCGCGACGACGGCCTCGAGCGCGTCCTTGTTCTGCCGCTTCTGCGAGTGCCAGAACTCGATGGCGATCTTGCCGGACGCGGTGCCAGGCATCTCGCCTCGGTTGTCGCAGCCTGCGAGCAGCAGCGCGGCGAGGGCCATGGCCCCGAGTCGTCTCATCGTCCGTCCTCTCCTTCAGGCTTCGCCGTATGGCCTGGGAGGGCGAGGCTCCCGCCGAGCCGCCTCCCAGGCTTTCGCAGCGCGGCTCGGCGGGCGCCTCGCCCTCCCCTTTGTGGATCGCGGTCAGAGCACCTCGTTGAGGCTCCCGGTGCGGTATCCTTCGAGGTCGAGGGCGACGTACTGGTAGCCGAGCGCCCTGAGGGCCTCGACGATGCGTCGTCGCGTCTCGGGCTCGGCGGCACGGGCGACATCGGCCGGCGGCAGCTCGATGCGGGCGACGGCGCCGTGGTGGCGCACCCGCAAGCCCGCGAAGCCGAGCTGCTCGAGGGCGGCCTCCGCCCTCCCCACCAGCTCGAGCTCCTCGCTGGTGATCGGGCTCCCATAGGGGAAGCGCGAGGCCAGGCAGGCCCGCGAGGGCAGGTCGGCCGTCGGCAGGCCGGCCCGGCGGCTCAGCTCCCGGATGTCGGCTTTCGCCAGGCCCGCCTCCTTGAGCGGCGACCGGACCTTCAACTCGGCGATGGCCCGCATGCCGGGCCGCCAGTCGGTCGCGTCGTCGGCGTTCGTGCCGTCCGCCACGTGCTTGATGCCCAGCTCGTCCGCCCTCGCGCGGATGACGGCGAAGACGGCACGCTTGCAGAAGTAGCAGCGGTCCGGCGGGTTCTCCGCGAACTCCTGGAGCGCCAGGGGATCGACCTCGACGAACTCGTGGCGGACCCGCAGGTCGCGCGCCACGGCCCTGGCCAGCTCGATTTCGGCCTCAGGGTAGATCTCCGCCTTCGCCGTGATGGCCACGGCCCGCTCGCCCAGCACATCGGCGGCCGCGCTCAGCAGGAAGCTGCTGTCCACTCCGCCCGAGAAGGCGACCGCCACGGAGCCCATCTCGCGGAGGATCTCGTGCAATCTCGCCAGTTTCGCCTCGAGCACCATGGCAACTGCCTTCCTCCGACCCTAGCGCGCATTATCCCCTGGCGCCGCGTCGCTGTCAATCGTCGGGGCGGGGCGCTCAATGCTCGTGGGCGTGCTCGGCGTCGGCTCCGTCGCCGACGAAGAGGAGGGGGAAGACGATGTCGCTGACGCAGCAGGGCACCCAGACGGCGAGGAAGAGCACGGCGAAGATGGCGGGCAGCAACGGCAGCCAGCTCGCCTCGCCATAGCCGGTCAGATAGAAGAGCGACGCCCAGGTGCTGATGAACACGTGGCCCCAGTGAGGGAGCTTCGTGGTGGGCCGCCAGATGGCGATCGCGATGCCGAGAAGCGCCATGGGGTTGACCAGCCACCAGTCCTCGATGAAGCCAATGTGCATGTGGCCGATGCCGTGGCCGTGATGGCCGTGCTCGTGGCCCTCGCCGCGCTCCTCGTGGCCGGCGTCGCCGTGCGCGGTGGCGTCGTGGGGATCGGCCTCGACGCCCATGCGCGCCCCGACCAGCAGGCCGCCGAGATGGGGCATGACGATGTCGCTGAGGGTCCCGATGCCCACGGACCCGACGTAGCCGATGACGATGGCCAGCAGCAGGTGCTTCTTGTAGCGGCGGTAGAGCGCCGCCGTGACGATGGCGCTGAGGAGCACGTGGGCGGGATGCATGACGTGGAAGACGTGCTGCGACACCGCCCGCGGGACGCCGAGGGTCGCCACGAGGGTCATGAGGGCGATGCCGGAGAGCGCGCCGACGGCCGTGAACGGCGCGTGGTTGCGCAGCTCCCGCAGGATGAGTGCGCGCTTCGTCGCGGGCCGCTCGCCGTGAGGCTCGGGAGCGTCGTGGCCGCGGCCATCCTCGTGGTCGTGGTCGGCGGGATCGGCCATGGGGGTTCTCCCTGATCTGTCAGGAGTCCTGCCTGCTGCGGGGACGGTTGGTGCACACGACGTGGAGCTCGTGGCACTCGGCGCATTCGGTCACGGTGTGGTCCTGGGCGAACTCGGCCCAGTGGCGGCGCTGGTCGGGCGTCAGGACGCCTGTGCCTCGGCAGAGGGGGCACGCGCTGTCGAGGGCGGCCAGGATAGCCTGGCGGATGAAGGCCGAGCGGTTGGGGATGCCCCGCATCGCCTCGAGCAGCGACCGGTCGGCCTTGAACGTGACGATCTCGTCCTTGTGCTTTGCCATGGCTCGCCTCGTCAAGAGCGCTGCGTCCGGGGAACCTGCCAACTCCATTATGACTTTGTATTACCCCCGTGTCAAGCCCCTTTTCCTGCGGCCCACGGCGACGAGTATGGCCCCTGATAGCGGCAGACCGGCTTATGTCTTCTATCGTCCTCGTCCTCGGATTCTGTTCCCTCGTTCCCAAGCGGGAGCCTGGGAACTGGCCCGCATTTCTCACCAGGTTTCGCCGCCAGCGGCTCGTTCTCGCCGCGTGCGGTGTCCTCCGTGCGGCCTGTCCTCAGTGTATCCATCACGGATACGCCTCCGGAAGGCCGCGTGTGCGTCCTTGCCCGCGGCGAGACCGAGCGCACTGGGCACGACGCTCTGCGCACGGGCCCGACAGGCGGAATCGCTCGCTTCCCCTTGCGGCAGCGTCGCTTAGCAGCCCGTGGCAGAAGTCCGTTCGGACTGCGTGCGGGTCTTCGGGCCGAT
>CAZDNN010000504.1:0-4900 GCA_964506385.1 uncultured Planctomycetota bacterium | reverse complement strand
AAGGGGCGGCGGCCTTGGCCGCTTTTTCTTTACCCTTTCTTTTACCTCTTCTCTTCTCTTCTCTAGGTGACGGTTCGGTAACGCTCGGAGCGTTACCTTTTTTCACCCTGTGTTTCGCCTGTCGAATCGACGCAAGTGCTCTCTGTTTAGCACCTTCGGACAAATAGCGATCGAAGTCGGGCACCTTCAAACCGTCGTCGCCGACCTCCAGCCAGCCGGCGTCACCCTCGAACCGCACTGGGCACGAGCCGATGCCCGCCATCCAGCCGCCGTTGCGGATGACCAGCCTCACGCCTGTGGCGTAGCGGGCGACGGCCTGGCCGCCCGCGGGCGGGAGATACTCGATCGGCACCGTGTCGTCGCTCTGGTTGGCCCACTGGCAGAGGTCCACGCAATGGCTGCCCCATTCGAGCACGCCGCCGCCGACGAGCCCGCCGCCCTTCTCGAAGTGGAAGGCCCTCATGAGCCCGCGGTTGTACGGCCGCCAGGCCGCAGGGCCGAGGTAGAGATCCCAGTCCACCTGCTCCTTCGGCGGCTCGGGCTCCGCGGGCGCCCAGCCGCTCATCTTCGTGCCCATTCCCCCGGGGTGGGCGTGGAGCGTGTGGATCTTGCCCAGCTTGCCGTCGTGGACCAGGCCGATGGAGTAGACGAAGTGGGCCACGTTGCGCCGCTGCATGCCGCCCTGGAACACGCGCCCGGTGCGCTCCATCGTCGCGGCGAGCTCGAGGCTCTGGGCGATGTTCTTCGTGCACGGCTTCTCGCAGTACATGTCCTTGCCGGCCTTGGCCGCCATGATCGCGGCCGTCACATGCCAGTTCGGGCCCGTGGCGATCATCAAGGCGTCTATGTCGGGGCGGTCGAACATCTCGCGGAAATCCCTGTATGCCACGCACTTGTCGTCGCCGTTCCTCTTGTCAGCCATCTGCTTGGCGCGGGCGCGGCGCGGCGCCTGCACGTCGCACACGGCCACACACCGCACGTCGGGCTCCCGCAGCATGCACCCGAAGACGTATCCGCCACGTCCGCCGATGCCCATGGCGCCCAGCCTGATCCGCTCGCTCGGCGCCACCACGCCGCCCTTGCCCAGTGCCGACGCCGGGACCACGAGCGGCGCCGCCAGCGCCGCGCCGACGGCGGCGATCCCCCGCCTCAGGAACTGCCGACGGGGCACGCTCTGTTTCCTGGCCATCCGAGGCTCCTTTCTGTGGGCAGGCTCTTGGTCGTTGCGCCCCAGCATTCTAGCCACCACGCCCGGCCGCGCAAGCGCGGGTGGCGGTCTGGAGGTCGTGAGGGGAGAATCCTCACGCCCGCTCGGGGGCCTCGCTAGAGCGCGCGGAGGCGCAGAGAGGAGAAGAGGCGAGAGGAGGAGAGAGAAGAAGAGGTTCTGGTCAGGCTCCCTGAGACTGGGAGCCTGACCAGCATTCTCGCCGCCTGCGGCGGAAGGGCCGGCCAGCTCCCGCGCTTCTCGGGCGAGACCCTGGTCGGAGGCTCCAGTCTCGGGAGCCTCCGACCAAAACCGTCCTCTCTCTTCTCTGCTCTGCGTCTCCGCGCGCTCCAGCGAGGCTGCCGAGCGGGCGTGAGACGCTCTTCCTCCCTCCCACTAGGCGTAGTTGCCCTCGCGGCGCCAGACGTCGAGCATGAGCTCGTAGCGGGCGAGGGGCAGGCCGGTGTAGATGCAGTTGCTCGTGGCGAAGACGTAGCCGCCGCCAGGCATGCCGTGGCGGAGGGCGTAGCGGCAGCTCTCGACGACCTCCTCTTCGGTGCCCGTCTGGAGCAGGCCGCAATTGACGTTCCCGATGAGGCACACCCGGTCACCAACGCGGCGCTTGACCTCCGCGATGTCTACCCCGCCCTGCGGGTCGAGGCTGTGGAGGGCGTGGGGCTCCGTCGAGACGAGCGAATCCAGGATGGGCATGATGTTGCCGTCGGTGTGCTTGATGACGTAGAAGCCCTGCTCGCGGTAGCCCGACGTCAGCCGCGCGAGATAGGGCGTGACGAACTCGTCGAACATGGCGGGCGAGAGGAACGGCGCGTTGTTGAAGCAGTAGTCGGCGCAGAGCGCGAAGCCGTCGAGGACGCCGTGGTCGCGGAAGCGCTCGCCGCGGGCCAGCGCGTTGTCCACCATCCGCTCCGCATTGTCCTTCATCGCCTGGGGCTGCTCGGCGAGCCTGACCACGAAGTCGGTCATGTGGCCGCCGCTGGGCAGGCCGTAGGTGGCGTCGCCGTGCAGGAAAAGGGCGTAGTCCATCCCCGACAGTTCGCGGATGAGCTCGAGGGCCCGCAGGGTCTCGCTCTCGCTCTTCCAGCCGCCTGGGGGGTGGAAGAAGATGCCGGCGTGCTCGTAGTGGCGGGCGGTGGTGACGTAGAGGTCGGCGACGTCGCGGCGATGGAGGTCGCGCTCGGCATCGCTCATCTGCTCCCACTGGCCGTAAGTGCGCTGGGAGGGATGGACGCGGCCGAAGGCCTCCATCGTCAGGAAGAAGACCAGCTCGAAATGGGGCACGCGCCCCGGCGGCTGTCCGCCCTCCAGGGCCATGATGAAGGTCTCCCGAGGTGTCATTCCGCTGGGTCCTCCTCGGCGTCGTCGCCCAACCCGCCGTGCAGTTCGGGGTGTTTCCGCTTGAACTCTTCGTAGTGGCGGTCGGCCTCGGCCTCGCACTCGGGGCAGAACTCGTGGGTCATGAAGCTGGTGACCCAGCCGGTGCCGCGGAGCTCGGGGTGGGCGCGCTGGTTGGGCAACAGCTCCTCGACGAGCAGGCGGTAGGCGTCGCGCGGCGTGAAGTGCTCGCAGACGTCGAGGGCGACGCCGAAGAGGGCGAGCTCCATCAGGATGCCTTTGAGCGCGCCCTCGACCTCCTCGTCGTCGAGCTGATCGGGTGGGCGGTAGATCCCAGGGGATTGGAGGAAGGAGATGAGTGGCTCGCCGTCGCTCGTCTCGATGAGGTCGTCGAGCAGCTCCATCTCCTCCCACTCCTTCCGCGCCTCCTCGCTCCAGGCCGCGCGGTCAGCCTCGCGGGACCGGCGGTCGAGGTGGTGCCGGAGGTCGTCGGAGAACAGGCCGTAGGGGTCCTCCTCCTCCCGCTCCTCGAGGTACTCGCGGGCCGTGCCTTCCCAGGTCTCGATCTCGCCGTTGTCGTCGCGGCGGACGATGGCGATGGACGGCCCCTCGGAGAGATCAGGCTCCTCGTCCTTCTCGGGCGGCTGCGACTTGTCGATGGCGGGCCCGCCGATGTCCACGTACTCGATGCGCTCGATCCGCGGGTCGGCGATCTCGATGACCACCCGGCCGTTCTGGCTGTACCATTCGACGTAGAGGCGAGGCTTCTCCAGGAAGGGCGGCGGCTCGCCGGCCTTGCAGCGCGTGTGGAGCTCGTCGGGTGGGCAGGCGGTGACCTTGACGACCGACGCGGCGGTCATGGTGCCGGTGGGGCCGATCTGCTCGGCCTGGAGGGTCTCGGCGAGCTCGGGGTCCGCCTCGGGCTCCCACCACGTGACCGCCTCGGGCGCCGGCGGCGCGAAGGCGATGCGCCAGCCCATGAGGTCCGGCCCCGCATTCCCCGTGAGCCGGAGACGGATGGGGTCCTCGCGCCCCTTGAGCTTCACGAAGCCGGTGACCGAGTAGTCCCTCGTGTTGCACAACTCGCCGTACTCGACGAGCGGCCCGATGCGGATCGCCATCAGTCCCCTCCTTGTGTCAGCGGACGCTGAGCTCCTCGTAGACCTCGTTGTAGTAGAGGCACGCCTCGACAGGCGTGTTCGCCGGGATGTGGTTGCCCACGGCCAGGAAGAAGCCGGGTTTGTCCTTGCCGATGGCCATGCAGCGCTCGACCTCGGCGCGGATCGCCGCCTTCGAGCCGCTGAGCAGGATGCGGGTGTCCGCGTTCCCGATGAAGAAGTGGCTGTCGCCGTACCGCTCGGCGATGTACGCCATGTCCGTCGTCGGCTCCAGGACGAAGCCGCTGACCCCGCAGGCCACGAGGTCGTCGATGAACTCGGTGTAGTTGCCGTCGGAGGTGAAGGCGATCTTCTTCCCCGACGCGACCAGCGGCGCGAGGCAGCGGCGGAAGTTGGGGAAGACGTAGGCCCGATACCAGTCGGGGTGGATGAACGGCCCCGAGGTCCAGACCATGTCGTCGTGGACCATCACGACCGGCACGTCGGCGGCGGCGAGGGCGTCGAAATACTGCTGGATCCAGGAGGCATAGCGGTTGGCAAGCTCGCCGAAACGCTGGAGATCGACCCCCGCGGCGAGCAGGAGCATGTCCCAGCCGAAGATGTCGATGAGACCCGAGATCAGCGTCGTGTAGATGCCCGTGGTCACGACCTCGTCGGGCAGTGCGGACTGGCGGGAGCGGTAGCTGGTCTCGAAGCGGCGCGTCAGCTCCGCCTTGTCCTTCTCCCCGTAGGCATCCCACGGGTCGAACCTCAGGACCTCCTCGGGGTCGGAGAAGGGGCAGTGAATCGTATCGCGGCGGTCCACGCCGCCGGCCGCGTACTCGGCGTGGCCCATGTCGGTGCACAGGCCGGCGAACTCGCCGCGTCCGATGAGCGTGCCCCAGGCGAAGTCGTATTGCCACGCCTTGCGGAAGGCCCTGCTCGCCTCGCCGCGGAGCTCCGGCGGGCTGTGCTCATCGACACCCACCCCTGTCACCGCTGTGACGAGCGGCCAGTGGCTCTCGGCGGAGTACTCGGTGCGAGGCACCCGCCTCGGCATCTCGAGGTGCATAGCCGCCCATCCGTCGGCATAGGGCATGACAGGCGTCCTCTCCGGCTCGGCGGTCGCAGAGGCGGTAGCATACCGCAATCGGGACGAGCAGTAAAGGCGGGCTCCGAAGACGAGTCTGCCCCCGGATGTTGGGGTTCCTTCTTCACTCGTCCTCGTCGTCGTCGTCGTCCTCGT
>CAZDNN010000503.1:0-4902 GCA_964506385.1 uncultured Planctomycetota bacterium | reverse complement strand
CCGTCGTAGCCGCCGCGGAGCTTGCGGATGGCTTCGAGCTGCTCGACGGCCTTGCCGCGCCGGCCGTGACGCTGGTAGGCCTGCGCGAGGTCGATGCGCGGCTCGATCCGCTGCGGCATCTGCCGGACGACGGTCTCGTAGACCTCCAGCGCCTTGTCCACCTGCCCCTCGCGCTCGTAGTGACGGGCCACGCGGTCGTAGCACTCGGTCAGCCCGGCGTTGACGAGCGAGGTGTGCTCGCTGTTCTTCGAGTGAGCCATGCCGCGTGGGTCGATGATCTTCTGATATTGCTTCCAGGCCAGCATCGGCTCGTTCGTGTCGAGGTGGGACGCGGCGAGGCCGATGCGGGTGACCGGTGAGTCCGGCCACTTGGTGATGCCGTCGCGCCAGAAGCTCTTCCCGTCGTACCAGATGCGGTTCCGCACGTGTGTCTGGACAGCGAGCAGGGCGAGGATCGCGCCGACGCAGAGGGCGATCAGCGCCCGACGGCGCCGCCGCCACAGGCTCCCCGCAATGTCCGCCCCCAGGATGCAGAGCCCGACGATGGGCATGTACATGTAGCGCTCGGCCACGAGCATGCTCAGCGGCACGAGGTTCGACACAGGCAGCAGCATGACGTACCACCAGCCCAGGCAGAACAGGGCGATGGTCCGCCGCGGCGCCGCCTTCCAGAGCACCAGCGTCACGCCGACCCACACGGCGAGGCTCAGCAGGATGACCTTGGCATCGCTGTCCCAGCTCAGCGGCACACGGCTGTGAGGTGTCGCGAGGTGGACGGGGAGGAAGAGCAGCTTCCAGTACATGGCGAACGTCCAGGGCATGCTGGCTAGCTGCTCGCCGATGACGCGGCTCTTGACGACCTTGGCCTCGGAGGCGGACCAGTACTGAATGCCCGCAATGGCCGCCGCGATCGTGCCGTGGGGCGCGATGACCAGCAGGCGCTGCCACAGCGGGTCCCGCCCCTCCTCCACCAGCACGACCGCCAGCACGAGCAGCGCCGGCAGCATCATCGCCGACGGCTTCGACAGCAGCGCCACGAGCAGGCACGCCAGCGACGCCGCATACGCCCACGACCACGGCCGCCCCTCCCGATACCGACGCTCGCTGCGCACAAATGCCAGGAACGAGAGCAGGAAGAAGAAGGCGTAGAGCACGTCCCGCCGGCCCGCGACCCACGTCACCGCCTCGACCTGCACGGGATGCACCGCGAAAGCCGCCGCGGCCAGCCACGCCAGCGGCTGGCGCCTCAGCAGCCAGACCGCGAGGGCGTAGACGAGGAGCACGTTCGCCGTGTGGAGCGCGAGGTTGCTCAGGTGGTAGCCGAAGGGGTCGAGGCCCCAGCAGGCGTAGTCGAGGGCGTAGCTGAACTCGCGAAACGGCTGCCACGCGCCCTGGGGGCTGCGGTAGAGCAGCATGGTCGAAAGGCTGTCCAGGGAGAGGCTGCGGATGCGGGTGTTCTCTTCGACGAGGAACCAGTCGTCGTAGCTGACGAACTGGTCGTTCAGGGCGTTGACGAACGTCGCGGCGGTGAGTACGGCGAGGGTGACGCAGGCCACTGTGTGCCAGAAGGCCGGCGAGCGGCCGAGCCAGGAGGGCGAGCTGGGCGGGGCGGCCGTCATCCTGTCACCGCTCCTCGAAGAGCCTCTCGACGGGGGCGCACGCAGCGACGGCCTCGGCCAGGCGCAGGTGGCCTTCCGGGCTCAGGTGGATGTAGTCGCCCGGCGGGCGATCGAAGAGGCGGATGGGCTCGTCCGCCGCCGCGAAGTCCGCCGCGGCGTCCACAAGGCCTGCGCCTTCGTCCCGCGCGACCTTCCGCACCACGTCATTATACTGCGCGTGCACCCTTACCAACACCTTGACGGCCTCGCTGCCCGACCAGCCGTCGGCGTCCGGCATCGCCAGGCAGTTGGGCGCCGTCACCAGCACCACCTGCCCGCCCCGCTGCCGCACGGCAGCGGCGATCGCCCGCAGGTTCGCCTCGTAGTCTGCCAGCGACACCCGTCGCGGGCCGTCCATCGCCGGGACCACCACAGGGCCGCTCCCGCCGGTCTCCACGACGTCCTGCCGGCCCGTCGTCACGTGCCAGGCTCGGATGGCGAGGTGCAGGAGCCTCGACCACGAGAGCCAGGCACGCACGTGCTCGCTCCACGAGCCCGAGACCTCCTTGTCCGCGCCGCCGGCCCGCGCCGGCCAGTGGTCGTTCCAGCCGAAGTAGACCACCACGGCATCCGGCTCGTAGCCGAGGATCTCGCGCTCGAGCCACAGGCGGCCCTGGAAGGAGCTGTAGCCGCCGACCCCCGCATTGAGGACCTCCACCGCCCTCCCCCGGTGCCGCTCGGCGAGCAGGCGCTCGAGCTGGCGCGGGTACGCCTGTGCATGGTCGGACAGCAGGTCACCCGCCGTGCACGAGTCGCCCAGGCAGACGATCCGCACGGTCCCCATCGGCTTGGGCACCCCGAACTCAGGCCCCAGGAACCCCCGCGAGTTGACGGAGAACACGGGGCCTTGCCAGCCAGCCCGGTTCCGCCATCCCAGCAGGGGGTCCCGCACCAGCCGCTCGGGGCGGCCCGCGATGCCGAGCACGTGCAGCGCCGCCTCGGCAAGCACCAGCGCCACGGCCACGGCGGCCACGCTCAGCAGCAGCTTGCAGAGCAGACCGCGAAGCCGGCCTGGCGCCTGAGTGGGGGCCTTCTGCCCGGCACCGCGCATCTGCGCGCCGTCGCCAGTTCCGCGGGCAGCAGCATCGGCGTCAAGCCGCCGCACTCCAGAATCATCGCTGGGAGCGTCATCAGTCATGGGCGGGCCGGCGGGGAGGTCACTGGGAGCCCTCGGCGACGGTAGGGGCATTGCTGAGGGCGGTGCGCTCGAGGGACTTCTTGTAGTCGCGGAAGGCCTTCATCCTGCGGAAGGGGACGAGGTGGCGGGGGATTCGCGGCACGGCCACCTCCATGCCGCCGCCGCGCGGGAGCAGGAAGTCGGTGGTCTCCACCTCGCGGAGCAGGTAGGCGCAGAGTCGTCCGGCGCGCAAGCGCGGCAGGCGCAGGCGGCGGCGCCGCGCCTTGCTCTGGCGCGAGGCGAATGTCACGTAGCGCGGGATGAAGAGGGCGAGGAACTCGCGGAGGGCAGCGTTGAGCTCGCGGCGCGCCTCCCGCACCTCGTCGCGGGCCTCCTCGAGGCTGTAGAAGGCGGCCAGGCAGGCGCGGGCGTCGTCGGCGAATTGCTCGGCGATGTTCTCCCAGAAGTTCTCCGCGCGGATGGCGGGCCGTCCGCCGTTGGTCGCGAAGGTGAGCTGGTCTACCTTGCGCTGCTTGATCTCGTAGTTGATCCGCAGGTTGTCCAGCTTTCGGGTGAACGCGGCGAGCCGGTCGCTGAAGCGGGAGGCCGCCTCCGCAGCGCGGGCGAGGAGGCCGGAGACGAAGGGGTCGGCCTGGAGGCGCGCGGCCCAGTGGCGCAGGATGGCCGCCGTGGTCGCATCCTCGTGCAGCTCGCTCTCCGTCACGCCCTGCCGCTCGGCCTGCTGGTTCTCGGCGAGCTGATCCAGGCCGAGATCTGCAAGCATCAGCTCGCGGAAGGCCGCGAAGCCAATGCGCCCCTCGCCGGGCGGATGAGACTCCCTGCGGGTGAGACGCCCGGCAGAGAGGGCGAGCAGCTCCTCGTTGAAGCGGTCGTCGCCGAGGTGATCGGGGTCGGCGCCCAGGCCCTCGCGGAGGCGGAAGCGGGCGTAGTCGCGCTGGGTTTCGTCGAGGACGCGGCGCGCGCGCTCGAGCTCAGCGCGGGCCGTGCGCAGCGATCGCGGCGCTTCACCGTCTGCGTCCGCCTCGGCCTGCTCGTCGAGCTCCTGGACGGCGTGCACGAGGCGCTCGACCTCCTCGGCCTCGTCGCCCAAGCGGCGGCGGAAGTCCTCGACGGCCGCGTTCAGATCCTGCTCCATGTGCTCTCCGCGGTCAGGGCGCTGCCTCGGGCTGGTTGGCGGCCCGTGCCTTCAGCTCCTCTTCGAGGATCGCCAGGCTCTCCCTGGCCGATCGCTGCTCGGCCTCCTTCTTGTTACGGCCCCAGCCCGTGCCGTACTCGGTGTCGTTGATGACGGTCACGACGCGGAACAGCTTGGCATGGTCGGGGCCGGCTTCCTCGATGACGCGGTAGGTCGGCGTGCAGGCCAGCTCGCGCTGGGCGAGTTGCTGGAGTTGCGACTTGCAGTTCTGCTCGTGCTTGGTGCGCTCGGCCTCCTCGATCATCTCCTCGAGGGTGCGGAGGACGAACTCCCGGGCCGGGTCGATACCCCGATCCAGATAGATCGCCGCCACCAGCGCCTCGAAGACGTTCGCCACCACCGAGTTCGGCAGACGCTTGGCCTCGCTCATGCCCCGCCCGACGGACAGGAAGTGGTCGAGGCCAAGCGCCCGACTCTGGATGGCGAGCGAGCGCTGGCTCACGACGATGCTCTTGATGGCCGTCAGCTCGCCCTCGGCGTGATCCTGATACGTGTGAAACAGGTACTCGGAGACGATCATGCCCAGGATCGCATCGCCAAAGAACTCCATCCGCTCGTTGCTGAGCCCCAGGTCCACGCGGTTCGACGAGTGGGTCAGCGCCTTGTGAAGCCAGAAGGGCTCTTTGAAGCGATAGCCGATGGCCTCCTGGCAGGCCTCCAGACGGTCTTGCTCCATTGCTGCTCCAGACATGGCATACCACCGGGGCACGCGACTGCAAATGTACCACATCCAGGTCCGGGGGTCAAGACCGTTGATCGTCGTCTTGCGCGAGCGCCCGACCCCCGCTATACTTGCTCGCAGCTATTCATCCGGCTGAAGTGCCGTCGCGCCGCCGCAGGCGATTGGCATGCTTTTTGACACGTCCGAGAGGTGAGGGCGAGGCAGAAGGAAGGTCTCCGGCACCGCCTTT
>CAZDNN010000502.1:0-4928 GCA_964506385.1 uncultured Planctomycetota bacterium | reverse complement strand
ACACTAGAGAACAAAGCCAACTCCGTTGGTTTTGTTCGTCTCCTCCAAAGGGCCGCGGGCATCCCTTGCCCACGAAGAGCAAGGCTTGCGGGATCGATCCGCCTTCGCGAGGCGACGTAGCCGCTACGGCGGAGTCGGCCCGCAAAGCCGCTCGATCCCATAAGGTGTGCCCAGTGCGAGTTTTCCTCGGCCCAACAGGCGCGCACGGTGCGCGCGTGTTGCGCTGGAAGACTTTATGGGCCGGGGACAGCCATGGTGGCAAGCTCCTGGTACGGTATGAGGTCCTTGAACTCGAACAGGCTGGTCAGGGCGTGGTTGTCGGTCGGGATTCCCGCTTCCTCCACCGCTGCCAGCGGCGAGAGGCCAGCCACGACGATCAGGCCCGCCCTGCCCTGCGGCACGGGCATCTCGAGGAGCGGCCGGTTCGGCTTCCCGATGGCCAGGACCCCGCCCAGCCCGATCGCGTCGAGCTTCGCCGCCACCTTCCGCGCCTTGGCCACCGCCACCGCCGGGATCTCCCGGAAGCTCGCCCCAACGATCCCGTGTCCCGACCGCACGACCTCGCGTACGCTCGTCATGTGGCCGCTGATGAAGATCTCGAGCGGGTCCAGGCTCGTGCCGTCGTAGCAAATCATCTCGGTGAACCGCCGTGGCTCGCCGTCGGCGATCTCCAGCAGCCCGCCGAACCGCGAGTGGGTCGGAATCCCCGCAGCCAGCAACACCCCGTTGATCGTCAGACTGCACACCGTGCCGACGGCCACCCTCCCCTCGGGCACGCGGTAGCGGCCAACGGTCTGGCCTGGGAAGCCCACCGTGACGTAGCGGCCCATGGACCAGCCCGAGTCGAAGGCCCGCACGATCTCCGCCGCCGCCTGCTGGAAGTGGCGGGCCTCGAAAGTCGAGACGTTCAGGATGATCGTCCCATCCACGGCGCGGAGCTTGAAGTGCATCTGGTAGGCCAGCTCATCGACCTTCGAGGAGATGAAGCCCACCTTCTCGGCGACGAAGGCCTTGGCCAGCTCCTCCTCGCCCCGGCGCGTGATCTCCCGGCCCCTCTTGCCCAGGCTGCGGGTCAGGCCGCGCTCGTCGAGCATCGCCAGGTAGTAGCGCACCGTGCGCTGGGACATGTCGATGCCCATCGCCTCGAGGTCCCGCGCCAGCCGGCTCGCGCCCATGGGCCGCCCCGCACTGTGCAGAGCGCGCAGGATCCCCACCGCGCGCTTTCGCGTTCGGGTATCCATCAACTGCTAGCCTCCAGGGAACAACGCCGATGATACCCGATGCGCGAGGATCGTGTCAAGCCCGCTTTTTCGGCGTTTCTGCCCCAGCCGCAGACTTCCCGCCGGCGACGCGCCGCCCCTGTCTGCCGCCGAAGCTCCCGCGTCGGGCGCCGCAACACCTTGTCATATATGGCGTTAGCGGCGAGGCCGGCTCGGTGAGGGCGCGGCTCGGCCAGGGGGGAAATGGATTGCCGCCCCTGCGAGACAGCGCGCGGAGGATGAGCCCTTCCGGACAACGGTTGCCCCGAGCGCGGGGACGGCAGCCGGATCAGCTCTCACCCTGGCCGGCGGCGCCAGAGGCGGATCGCCCGAACATCCTGTGGCCGGCGCCCTCGCAGCCCCGCCGTCACGCTTGATCCCGCGCTTGCCCTCCGCTATCATCCACGCCGTTTACGACATCGCCAGTCCAGGAGAGAGCAGCGCCATGGGCATACCTCGACCAGAGCATCCGAGGCCGCAGCTCCAGCGGGAAGCGTGGGTCAACCTGAACGGGGCGTGGACGTTCCGCTTCGACTTCGGCAAGTCGGGCGCCGCCGCGGGCTGGCAGGAGAGCCAGGGATTCGAGCGCGAGATCGCCGTCCCCTTCTGCCCGGAGAGCGCGCTGTCGGGCGTGGGACACACCGACTTCATCGAGGCGATGTGGTACCACCGCACCATCGCGATCCCCGCCGAGTGGGCGAGCAAGGACGTGCTCCTGCACTTCGGCGCGGTGGACTACGAGAGCGAGGTTTTCATCGATGGCCGTCCCGCGGGACGGCATTTCGGCGGAACCGTGAGCTTCACCCACGACATCACGGCGCTTGTGAAACCCGGCGGGACCCACCACCTGGTCGTGCGGGTGGCCGACGACGTGCGGCGAGGCCGCCAGCCGCGGGGCAAGCAGTGCCCGGAGCTGCGCTCGCGGGGCTGCCTCTACACGCGAACGACTGGGATCTGGCAGACGGTGTGGCTCGAAGCCGTTGCGCCCGGCGGCCTGTCCGGCGCGCACATCGTGCCCGATCTCGACGGCGGGCGGCTCATCGTCTGCCCCACCTTCCGCGGGACCGCTCCTGGCGTTGCGCTCCGCGCGACGCTGAGCGACGGCGGGGGCATCGTGGCCAGAGAGACGACCGCCGCGGCCCAGGGCGGCGCCGTCATCCTCCAGCTCCCCGACCCGCGACCCTGGTCGCCCGGCGACCCGTTCCTATACGACCTCTCCCTCGAAGTGCTCGGCGCCGATGGCAGGGCCATCGACAGCGTCCGCAGCTACGCCGGCCTCCGCAAGGTCCACATTGAGGGCAATCGCCTCTTCCTCAACAACCAGCCGATCTACCTGCGGCTCGTGCTCGACCAGGGCTTCTACCCCGACGGCATCTGGACCGCGCCGAGCGACGAGGCCCTCCGCCGCGACATCGAACTGGCCATGGCCGCCGGCTTCAACGGCGCGCGGCTCCACCAGAAGGTCTTCGAGGAGCGCTTCCACTACTGGGCCGACCGGCTCGGCTACCTGACCTGGGGCGAGTCGTCGAGTTGGGGCGCCGACCCCAACGACATGGTGTGCGCCCGCAACTTCCTCGCCGAGTGGCGCGAGATCGTGCTGCGCGACCGCAACCACCCCTCCATCATCGCCTGGACGCCCTTCAACGAGACCGGCCACGTCACCGACCCCCTCCAGCACGCCCGCACCCACATCGACGCCTACAAGATCTGCAAAGCACTCGACCCGACCCGACCCGTCAACGACACGAGCGGATACGTCCACGCACGCACCGACCTGTGGACCGTCCACAACTACTCCCAGGACCCCGCGAAGCTCCGTGAGACCCTCACCCCCACCGCCGAGGGCGGCGTCTGGCGCAACATGCCCGACAAGGAGGCCGCCTACGCCGGCCAGCCCTACCTCATCGACGAGTATGGCGGGATCAAGTGGAACCCCGAGGCGGCGGGCCTGAGCCGCGAGAAGTCATGGGGATACGGCGACCCGCCTGTGAGCCTCGACGACTTCTACGCCCGCCTCGAAGCCCTCACCGAGGTCGTCCTGAGCCTCGACCACATCAGCGGCTACTGCTACACCCAGCTCACCGACGTCGAGCAGGAGCAGAACGGCATCTACTACTACGACCGCAGCGAGAAGTTCGACATGGCCCGCATCGCCGCCAACTTCCGCCGCAAGCCTGACTGGGCGGCGATCTGACCCCCTGCGAAGGAGACCCCCATGCCCAGGACAACCCGCACCGCGGCCCTGACCCCCAAGCTCGTCGCGGCGATGGAGGCCGACTTCGCGGCCAGCGACAGCTACCGCGTGATGCAGAATGCCGTCACCCAGGTGTCGGTGGACACCCTGGCGATGCGGCGCGACGTCGTGACCGGGGCCGACCACTCGTTCTCCATCAAGCTCGACGATTGGCAGACCACGTCGCAGAAGAAGTCCGGCCGATGCTGGCTCTTCGCGGGACTCAACCTGCTGCGCGCCGGCGCCGCGAAGAAGATGAAGCTCAAGGACTTCGAGTTCAGCCAGAACTGGCCGCTCTTCTGGGACAAACTCGAGAAGGCCAATCACTTCCTCGAGGCGATGATCGCCACCGCCGACCGCCCGGTGGATGACCGCACGGTCTCCTTCCTGCTCACCAGCCCCGTCGGCGACGGCGGGCAGTGGAACATGTTCGTCAGCCTCGTCACCAAGTACGGCCTCGTGCCGAAGGCCGCCATGCCCGAGACCGAGAGCTCGTCGAACACAGGGGTGATGAACCAACTGCTCGTGGCCAAGCTGCGGCAGGGCGCGCGAACCCTGCGCGAGCTCCACGCCGCCGGCGCGTCGCTCGCAGAGCTTCGGGCCGCGAAGCACGACATCCTCACCATCGTCCACCGTATCCTCTGCATCCACCTCGGCACGCCGCCGAAGACCTTCGACTGGCAGTGGCACGACAAGAACAAGGCCTTCCACCGCGACGCGAACATGACGCCCCTGCGCTTCGCGCGGAAGTACGTGACCCTGCCCATCGAGGACTACGTCTGCCTCGTCCACGACCCCCGGAAGACCAGCCCAGTGGGCCGGACCTTCACGGTGGACTTCCTGGGCAACGTGGTGGGCGGCGCGCCGGTAGTCTACCTGAACGTGGAGATCGCGCTGATCAAGCGGCTCGCGCTGCGGACGCTCCGGGCCGGCGAGCCCGTGTGGTTCGGCTGCGACGTGGGGAAACAGATGGACCGCGAGACGGGCCTGTGGGACGCGCGGCTGCGGGACTACGCGAGCATCTACGGCACCGACTTCGAGCTCGACAAGGCCTCGCGGCTCGAGTATGGCGCGGCGCGCATGACCCACGCCATGGTTTTCACCGGGGTAGACGTAGTGGGCGGCAAGCCGCGCCGCTGGCGGGTCGAGAATAGCTGGGGCGACGAGCGGGGCAACAAGGGCTTCTACCTGATGAACGACTCGTGGTTCGACGAGCACATGCTCGAGATCGCCGCCCGCCGCAGCTACCTGCCCCGTCGGCTCCTCAAGGCCCTCGACCGCAAGCCCATCGTCCTCCCCGCCTGGGACCCCATGGGCTCCCTCGCGCGATAGGCGTGAAGACTGCCCCCGTCCTCCAGCAAGCCTTCCTGAGCGCCGAAGGAACGTGGGCTTCGCCCGCCCAATCCCATCTCGCGGGGGAACACATTCCGCCCCAC
>CAZDNN010000501.1:0-4936 GCA_964506385.1 uncultured Planctomycetota bacterium | reverse complement strand
CACCGACACGCTCAGCTCGCAACCACTGGGGAGGAGGAAACGGCCGCTTCGCGTTGAGCCTGCGGGGTTGTCGGGAGCGGAAGCGAGGACGAGGACGACAACGAGGACGCTCGAGCCCCCCGCCTGTCCTCCGCGGCTGCCATGAGGCGGGACGATGTCAGGGGATGGCGTCGTCAGACCGTGGACGCGCCGCCTGGCGGCCTCGGCGCCGCCGTGCGACGGCCCAGGCGAGCGCCCAGGCTGCAAGGGCGCAGAGCAGGTAGGGGATGCTGACCGCAGCGGTGCGGCCCGCGATGCCGCGATTCCCGCCCGGGTAGGCGAACTCGTAGTAGGAGATGACGGAGCGGTGATACAGGCGCTCGGCACGGCATGGGTCGGCCTGGAGGATCGAGCCGCCTGCGACGATCCAGGGGTTCGTCCAGAGCACCGCCTGGATCGCCCGCGACCGCCAGGCATTGGCCGGCGCGCGCTCGATCGCCGCGTTGGCGACGAAGACGTTCCCGACCATCGCCAGCCCGGCCGTCATCGCGACGACCTGGGCACCCCCCGAGTGAAGACCAAGGGAGCGAAGCAGCGCGGTGCCCGCGGCGAGGAGCGCTCCGAAGCTCAGGAGAAACACCTGGCAGCCGACGAGCGCCGCCAGGGGGATCTCCCCGCGAGCCGCGACCGCCATCGCGACGAGGCTGACGGCCGCCACCATGACTGCGGGCGCGGCGACGTCCACCACCCAACGCCTCCATCCCTTCGCGGCCGTCGCTGCCAGGAATGGGACGGCGACAGCGAGGACCGCCGACTCGATGGTCAGCAGCGCCAGGACAAGCCGCGAGGCCAGCTCGCGCGTCGTCAGGGTCAGGGCGGAGCCGCGTCGCGCCATGGCGATGGCGGCTGCGAGCAGGACGATGGAGTAGGGGAGGGGGAGCGCGAGCCACACCACCCAGGGCCGGCCGCGTGGCGCGCTGTGGGTCGGGTCCGGCATCGGCGCCTCAGCAGGGCGGGTAGGGCGGCTCGGCGAGCTTTGTCGGCGACTCCGTGTCGTCGGGCAGCGGCAGGACGAGGGTGACGGCGGTGCCCTTCTCGGGCTCCGAGGCGATCGTCACGCGGCCGCCCTGCTCCTCGACGAGCTTGCGGACGACGGCCAGGCCGAGGCCCGTGCCGCGGGAGCCCTTCGTGCTGACGAAGACGTCGAAGATCCTGGGCAGCAGCTCGGGGTCGATGCCACAGCCGTTGTCCGACACTGTGATGCAGACGGCGTGCGTATCGGCGTCGTAGCGGGTCGCGAAGCCGACGACGCCGCCCTCGTCGGGCACGGCGTCGATGGCGTTCGACAGCAGATTGAGGAGACAGCGGTGGATGGCCGCGGCATCCAGGCGCGCCGTGGGCAGTCCGTCGGCGAGGGCGCACTCCACGCGGAAGCTCTTCTCGGCACGGGAGCCGGCGGCCTCGGCCACGTCGCTCACCAGGTCGTTGATCCGGCAGGGCTGGAGCATGGGCTCGCCGGCGCCGGAGTAGTTGAGCATGTCGAGGACGAGCTCGGCGATGCGGCTCTCGTTGCGGTGGACGATCTCCCAGCCGCGGCGGAGCATGCTGTCGTCGTGCATCTGGATGGCCCGCTCGACCATCTGGGAGCCGCCCTGCATGCAGGTCAGGATGTTCTTGATGTAGTGGGAGACGCCTGCGACTGCCTGGCCGATGGCTGCGAAGCGCTCGTCCTCGAGCCGCGCCTCGGTGAGACGCTGGTTCTCGATGGCGATGCCCAGCTCGTTGGCCATGGCGACCAGGAGCTGGAGGTCCCGCGGGCGGAAGCTCCCGATGCCCGCATTGTCCACGTAGATGATGCCCTGGACTCTCTCGCGGCCGTGGAGGGGCGCGCACATGGCGGATCGGATGCCCTGGGCGACGACGCTGTCGGCGGCGGAGAAGCGCTGGTCGGAGCGCGCGTCGGTGCTCAGGACGGCCTCGCCCTCCTCGAGCACCTGGCGTGCGATGGTGGAGCTGATGGCCACCTGCTCGGCGCGGTCGCGGGCGTAGCGGCGCCGCATGGCCGTCGGGATCAGCTCGCCCGTATCGTGGTCGAGGAGCATGACGAAGCCGCGCTCGGCGTGAAGGACGTCGAAGATCTCTTCGAGGACGCGGCAGAGCAGCTCGCGGGTGTCGCGGGTGGTCTTGATGACGCTGTTGACGCGATAGAGTGCGGCGAGCTTTCGGCGGTCCTCGCGCAGCGCCTCGAGGTTCGTTGCGGCGCGACGCACGTCCACGAGTTGGGAGGAGTCCTTGCTCGGCAGGCGGGCGTGGATGGACGAGCTCTGGCCCGGCGCATCCCGCACGACGCGGAAGGGCGCGACCTCGCCGTCGCCGTCGGGCAGGTGCTCGAACGCCAGCTCCGTGTCGCCGAGCTGGATCGTATCGCCTGGCTCCAGGACGGCTCGGGTCACGAGGACGCCGTTGACGTAAGTGCCGTTCGAGCTGCCGAGATCGCGGATGGAGAAACCATCGCCGCCGCCTTCGATCAGCGCGTGGCGGGCCGAGACGCGGCGGTCGTAGAGCACAATGCGGTTCGAGTGCGCGCGGCCGATCGAGCAGGCCGACTCCTGCACGTCGAAAACCTGCCCTTTGTTCGGCCCGCTCGCGATGATCAGCTTCATGGCAGCTCCGGTGCCTCATCAGCGGCCCACGCACCCGTTCCCACGATCCTATCCGCCACGGTCGGGAAGTCAAGCGCCGAAGCGCCGCCTTTGCGGGGCGCGCGGGGCGTGGCTATAATGGCCGACGACGATGCAGCGCGATGAGGAGCGGACGATGGCGCAGGCGCTGCCCGAGTTGGGCATCGGCGTGATCGGCTACGGCTTCATGGGCAGGATGCACAGCTATGCCTGGCGCAGCCTGCCGTTCGTCTATGACCCGCCGCCGGCGCGGCCGCGCTTCGTCGCCGTCTGCACCGCTCACGAGGACACGGCGCGCCGGGCCGCCAACCACGGCGGATTCGAGCGGGGCGAGACCGACGTCCGCCGCCTCCTCGACGACCCCGATATCGACCTCGTCCACGTCTGCACGCCCAACGACAGCCACCGCGATCTGTGCGTCGCGGCGCTCGAAGCCGGCAAGCACGTCTACTGCGACAAGCCGCTCGCCCGGACCGTCGCGGAGGCGCGCGCCATCGTCGCCGCAGCCGATGCACGCCCCAACCTGCGGCACATGGTGACCTTCCAGAACCGCTTTCTCCCCGCCATCCTCCGCGCCCGCCAGCTCATGGACGAGGGCTTCTGCGGCCGACTCTTCGGCTACCGCGCCGCGTATCTCCACGCCGGGTACATCGACCCCCGGCGCCCGATGTCCTGGCGGCTCGACAAAGCCATCTCCGGCGGCGGCGCGCTGGTGGACCTCGGCTCGCACGCGATCGATCTCATGCGCCACCTCTGCGGCGAGGTCGCGCGCGTTGCCGCACGCACGAAGACCTTCATCACCGAGCGCCCGGCCGCCGACGGCACCACCGCTCCCGTCGAGGTGGACGACGTGGCGCTCCTCCAGGTCGAGACCGCCGACGGCGCGCTCGGCACCATCGAGGCATCCCGCCTCGCCACAGGCACCAACGACGAGCTGACCTTCGACATCCACGGCGACCGCGGCGCACTGAGGTTCGACCTCATGAACCCCAACTGGCTCCAGGCCTACGACTGCCGCGACGCCGCCGGCGACTATGGTGGGGCACGCGGCTTCAAGGCCATCGAGACCGTCCAGCGCTATCCCAGGCCGGCGGCGCTCCCCGGGCCGAAATGCGCCGTCGGCTGGGTCCGCGGGCACATCGCGTGCCTGCACCACTTCGCCGCCTGCGTGGTCGAAGGCCGGCCCGCGCGCCCGGACTTCCGCGACGGCCTCGCCGTGCAGCGCATCATGGCCGCAGCCTATCGGTCCGCTGCCCGGGCGAGCCAGTGGGTGGACCTCTGAGCAACCGCCATAGAGGAAGGCATCATGTCTCTTGCTGACGACATCGCGCAGTGGATCGCAACCGTCGTCCACGACGCCGGCTCCGACGGTGTGGTCATCGGCCTCAGCGGCGGCATCGACTCCGCCGTCACAGTGGTCCTCGCGAAGCGTGGGTTGCCCGATGGCGTGCTCGGCGCCATCCTTCCGTGTGAGAGCGACCCGGCCGACGCCGAGGACGCGCGGCTGGTCGCCGCCACCTTCGACATCCCGACCACCGAGATCGACCTCACATCCGCCTACCGCGCGCTCGTCGCCGTCCTGCCAGACGCCCCGGACCTCGTCCGCGCGAACATCAAGCCTCGCCTTCGCATGACCGCGCTCTACTACCTCGCCGCCAGCCGCGGCTACCTCGTCTGCGGAGCCAGCAACCGCTCCGAGCGCATGGTCGGATACTTCACCAAGCACGGCGATGGGGCAGCGGACATCCTGCCCATCGGCTCACTCCTCAAGTTCGAGGTCCGCCAGCTCGCCCGACAGCTCGGCGTCCCCGACCGCATCATCTCCAAGCCCCCGAGCGCCGGCCTCTGGACTGGCCAGACCGACGAAGGCGAGATGGGCATGACCTACGGACTCCTCGACGCCGTCCTCCGCGCCATGGACAACCGGGAGATGGACGCCGTTCCCGCCGCCGCCACGACGCGCGTCCGGAAGCTCATGGCCGCCACCGCCCACAAACGCGGCGCGCCTCCTGTCTTCGTCCCGCGGAAGCACTGACGCCGCCCCCACGGCCCTATGGCGGGCCGATGGGCCGTCGATTGTGGCTACCCGAACAGGGCTATGGACATCTTGGGCTCCCTAGGCCACATAAGATATCTTATCAGACGGCGCGGATAGGCCCCAACTGGTCTCGTGCAGCATCAACGGAACGGCTGACGACGCCTCCTCGACCAGTGCGCCCAGCCGTCGTGGTGTCGCGACCGCGGCACAGTCAGCGCTGTCGGATCCCCCGCCACAC
>CAZDNN010000500.1:0-4967 GCA_964506385.1 uncultured Planctomycetota bacterium | reverse complement strand
CCATGTCTGGCAGATGCTTGCGGAGGAATTCAGCTGTCTTCTTCCCCTCGATGAGCCCCGACTTCGGCAGCACCACGTCGAGGAAGGAGGCGATCTGTCTCCAATCGACCCGCAGGGCGAGCTCCTCCAAGGCGTCGATCTCGCCGGCGGCGTAGGCACCCCCGACCAGGGCACCGATGCTCGTGCCGGCCACGCAGTCCACGTGGACGCCTGCCTCGGTCAGAGCTCGGATCACCCCGATATGGGCCCACCCGCGAGCCGATCCACTGCCGAGGGCCAGCCCTATTCGGCCACGGTCGGTGGCGATCGTCTGTGTCGGGTGCGACATTGCTGCTCCGTCCTATGATGGCGCCGCCGCTCGGCTGCCGACTCGCCAGCCGAAGAGCCGGGTCACGGAACGCCTCCTGCGCCGATCCGAGTGATCCTGCCTGCCTTCGACCTGCCACCGCGCCAGAGGTCGTACTGGGGATCGGCGTGGCGGGCGAAGAAGGCGTCGAGGCGGGCCTGGAGGGCCTGGCGTGTCTGGGCGTGGGCGGGGTCGTCGAAGAGGTTCGTCTCCTCCTCGGGGTCGTCCGCAAGGTGGTAGAGCTCGTTCGGGCCTCTGGGGTGCCGGCGGATGAGCTTCCAGCCGGCGGTGCGGACGGCGCGGGTATCCTCGAACTCGTAGAAGACCACGTCGTCCCAGTCAGGGGACTCGCCGCGGAGGAAGGGCGAGAAGTCGCGGCCGGGGGACGGCGGCTTCGAGGGCATCTGGTCGCCGAGACCGAGGTGGCCGAGGAGGGTCGGCATGAAGTCGTAGTTGGCGACCATGCGGTCGCAGGCCCTGCCCGCGGGGATGCGGCCGGGATGGCGGAGGATCAGGGGGATGTGCATCGTGGGGTCGAAGGCGTGGAGGGGGCGCGTGTGGTCGCCCATGCCCCACAGCCCATGCTGGCCGCCGCCCCAGCCCTGGTCGGCGGCGTAGACCACCAGCGTGTCTTCATCGAGGCCAAGGCGCTTCAGCGCGGCCATCACCTCGCCGACGCCGTCGTCCACCCCGCTGCACTCGGCGGCGTAGCGGCGCATGGCATGGACGTTGTTCATGTACTGGCGGTTGTTGTGCTGCCAGGGGTGGATGGGCCGGCGGGGGAAGCAGGGGAGCTCCTTGTCGGCGTAGTACGCGGCGTGGCGGTTGCGGGCCGGCTTGAGCAGGCTGCCGCCGAGGCCGTAGGGGCCGTTGAAGGCCAGGAAGAGGAAGAACGGCCGCTCGCAGTTCTGCTCGATGAACGTCACGGCGTGCTCGGCCCACAGGTCGGTGGTGTACTTCGCGACCTTCGTGACCTTGCCTTCGTGGATGATAGGCACGTCGTAGAAGGCGGTGGTGTGGCCGTGGGGCTTGGTGATCCAGTAGGTGAAGGTCTCCTGGGGATGGAGGTTGGCGCCGAGGTGCCACTTGCCCACGAGGCCACAGGTGTAGCCCGCGTCGGTGAGGATCCTGGGGAGAGTGCGGAACTCCTGGATCGTGCAGTAGGCCTTCGGCCCCATCTGCGCGTGGCCGGCGCGGAGGTAGCAGTGGACGCCGTGCTGGCTGGGCATCAGCCCCGTGAGGAGGGTCGCGCGGGTGGGCGAGCAGACGGCGTTGTTGGCGAAGGCGCGGGTGAAGCGCATGCCCTGGGCCGCCAGGCGGTCGATGTGCGGTGTTCGGATATCCTTGTTGCCGTAGCAGCCGAGGGTCCAGGCGCCCTGGTTATCGGTCAGGATGAAGACGAGGTTGGGGCGTCGCATTCGTGTCTCCTTGGTCGCCGCGCGTGCGAGGCCCGGCGCGGCGAGAGCACCGGCCAGCGTCGTCTTCAGCAAGTCGCGTCGGGATAGGGGCATCCGTGATCTCCTGTCGCGATCACCTGGCCTGCTCATAGCGAAGCTCGACGACGCGGTAGATCCGCAGCCTGGGCAGACGGCAGATGAGCCGGTCGCCCTCGATGCGGGGGGTGAGCTTCACGGGCTCCGCCTCGTCGGGTGCATAGGCGGTAGCCCCGGTGACCCGACGGCCCTTGGGCCATGGCAGACGGAGTTCGATGCCGCCCACGGGCGTCGGCGGCGGGGCATCGACGCCGAGGGGGACGTTGTAGTTGACGACGTGGACGACGATGCGGCCTGACCCGTCGCCCGGCGCGCAGAAGGCATTGACCTTGACGTGGGGGGCCAGATCCTTGGCCGGGCACGAGAGCACGGAGGCGTCCGGGCCGAGGGCCTGCGGGACGGCCTCGACCGTAGGACATCGGATGGGCTTCTTCCAGGCCATCGGCTCCGACGGCGGGTCCGCGGGGTCTTTGCCCGTGGCGAACTCGCCGACGAGGATGAGCGACTTGTCGCGGTCGAGGATGCTGGGGATCTCAAGTGCGTTCATGCAGGAGCAGGAGACGACGCGCATCTCGGCAGCAATGGTCTTTGGGTAGACCTGCTTGAAGCGGGATTCGAAGTCCGTCTCCGAGACGTAGTCGAAGAGCACGTGCGCCTCGGTCAGCACGCGGGTCAGCTCGCGCACGGCGGCCATGTGGGAGCGGTTGCCGAGCCACTCCTGCTCGGGACAGGCGAGGACGGCGACCTGGGCGTAGCTCACGAGGCCCGCGTAGAGCTGGGGATGGGTCTCGAAGAAGCGGCGATACTCGTTGAGCGCATCGTGGTAGACGCCGAACATCGGGCGGAGCAGGAAGCCGCCTCCGCCGCTGAAGGCCGCGCACTCGGCCATCCCGAGGCGCGCGGCGTCGGGGTTGAGCATCCGCCACGGCGGCCGGCGGGGCCAGCCCGCGCGGCTCAAGATGATCGGCCGCACGCGGCTCCGCAGGCTCTGGACGAACTTGTGCTCGAAGATGTTGTCGTTCCATGCCCGCAGCTTCATGTCGCCGAAGACCGGGCTGAGCACCATCCCGGGGTGGGTGCCATACTCGCCGTGGGACTTCTCGAACATCACGAAGTCGGCGTCGGGGAAGGCCCGCTGGATCCAGGCGGGGCGGCCGCCATTGGGGAAGATGAGAAACTCGCGGCCCAGTTCCTTCGTGCCCACCGCCTTCAGCGTCGCGAGCTGCTCGCGGACGGTCTCGCACCAGAAGCGCTGTTGCTCGGCGTAGAGCGGCGAGCCGCGCTGCTCCCGGGTGGGCCAGGCCATCTGGCCGAGCGGCGTGTCGCCGAAGGCGCGCCGCGCCTGCTCGGGCGTGTAGCGCTCCTTGAGATGCTCGCGGAACGCGGCGAGACAGAGCGGGCACTCGCAACGCTGAGAGCAGGCGTTATCGACGAACACGCCGTCGTAGCCGCAGTGGGCCGCAAAGCGGACGACCTCGCTCAGCCACGTCCGCCAGCCCTTCGTGCGCCAGCAGGCGGCAAGACGGTGGTTGGTCTTGAACGGCGGGTAGAACTCGTCGGGGTACTTGTAGCCGTAGTAGATGCGCGGCTTGCCGTCGGCGGTGCGCTGGAGCCAGTGGATGGGGTCGTCGGGCCTCGGGCAGAGCCCGAGCGGGCGATAGTCGTCCCAGCGGTCATAGAAGGCCCAGAAGCCCGTCCGCCGCTCGGGGTCGCCGTTGATCGTCATCCCGCAGATGTAGGGCGTGACCCAGCGGACGCCGGCCTCGTGGAGCTGCTCGACCATCGCCCGCAGGCCGGCGATGCGATCGCGGACCTGCTCGGGCGAGATGCGGGCGATGTGGTCGCCGGTGCCGTAGGCCTGGTTCTCGCCGCCGAGGGCCTTGATGGGGCCCCAGCCGTGGTTGAAGGGCACGTCCTTGCCGAGATGGAGAAGCGCGGGTGGCGCGGTGGCGACGGCCGGCACGTAGTCGGGGTTGCCGAGGTGCTTCGAGCCGTAGTCGAGGATGTAGGTGAAGGGGAGCGAGGTCCGCCATTCCCTGCCGCCGCGTCGCGCGTACGCCTCGTCGATCTCGGGGCTGCGGATGCCGGCGAAGGGCTTGACCTTGGCCTTGGTCGCCTCGAAGCGTCGCTTGGGCTGGGGGGCCTTGGGGTCGTAGCGCCAGTCGCCGGCGAAGAGCCGTGCCCAGTCGGGCCTGGGCGCCAGGAAGGGCGGGAGGTGGCGGCCCAGCTCGACGTAGACATCGTCGAGATAAAGGCCCTTCGTCGTCGGCTTCGTCAGCTCGATCGACCACGCGGCGGCGTCCAGGCCCTTGGGCACGCGGAACTGGATCTTCGTGCGGGCGTCGAAGTCGCCGTCCTCCTCACGGATGACCTCGCCGTGCGGGTCGCGGATGGCGTAGTGGAGGCCCTCGCCCTTGACGCTCGCGTGGATCCAGATGTTGAAGCAGGCAGTGCCTTCGGGGACCCAGAAGCACAGCGGCCCGCCCCAGGCGCGGACCGTCCGCAGCGGCCGCTCGACGCCGCTGCGGTAGGCGTGGGGCACGTCGCCCAGCTCGACCCGCGCCGCGTTCCACCCCGAGCTGGCCTCGAGGACGGACACGCCGTCCCACTCGACGCGCGCGGCCAGACCGACCTGCTTCCCCTCCTCGACACGTCCTCTAGCGGCGACGTAGCCGTCGGGCCGTACGAGCCGCCACCGCAGCCAGTCGGTGTAGGTGGGGCCGCGGTCGATGCACGCCAGCCGCCCTGTGAGCGGCACCCCCTTCGGCGCGCGGACGGCGAGGTAGTTGACGTGCCGGAGCGTCGGGACGGCGGGCGCGGCCGCTTGGGCAGCCGAGCAGACGGCGAGCGCCACCAGGATGCACGCGGGAAGACGAGCCATGGCCAAGCCCCCGGTCAGCGGAAGGACGCGCTCGCCATGCTAAGAGGGTCAGTGAGCCCTGTCAAGGTGCTGGACGAGGTCCCGCGGGTCATTCCGGAGTTATATAACTCCGGTCTAGCACTACAACGCGGGATTTCGCGGCCCAGGTCCCCAGAGAGACCAGGAAGACGCGCTGACGGGTGAACATGCTGGACTCCAAGACGAGGCGGGTCGCCTGCTCTGAGCCGCTGGGGGACCCGTCCCCCAG
>CAZDNN010000499.1:0-4970 GCA_964506385.1 uncultured Planctomycetota bacterium | reverse complement strand
GCCCCTTGGTGTCCACGGGCCGCAGCACCACGCCGCCGCTGCCGCTCACGTGCATGTTCACCCGACGGGGGTAGCAGCCCGTCATCAGGCTGGCCCGCGACGGGGTGCACACGCCGCTGGTCACGTAGAAGCTCGTCAGGCGCATCCCCTCGCGTGCCATGCGGTCCACGTGCGGCGTGCGGTGCTTCGTCGAGCCGAAGCATCCGATGTCGCCGTAGCCCAGGTTGTCGCAGAAGATGACGATGAAGTTCGGCGGTCGCTCCACGGTTCGCTCCTCGCCCGCGCCCAGCAGGCCCGGCGCGGCCAGCGCCGCGAGGCCCGCGGCCCGCAGCATCTCCCGTCGCGTCGGATGGCTGGTCATCGGCTCTGGCCCTCGAAATCGGTCGGGCCGCTATGCTACCGCAAGGGGCGGCGCGGTTCAACCGCCCAGCAGCCAGTCGGCCGCGGCGCCGAACAGGACGTGATGGATGCGGAGGATGGCCGGGTAGTCGAAGGGCAGCCTGGCGTCGCAGGAGCGCCTCCGGCTCGCCCGCCCCCAGCGCCGAATTCCAGCTCGCCGTCCCGCGCAGCCCCGGCTCCGCCTCCCCGTAGACGACGGCGCGCGCGGACCGTCCACGGGGCGACGTGCTCAGCGTTCGCACCTCCCTGCCTGAGCGTGCGGCTCATCATAGGCTGCGCGCCGACCACGGTCAAGGCTCGGCGGCTCCCGTCAGGCCGTTTGACACCCCCGCCGGGCCGCTGCTAGACTCCGCGTGTCCCCCCCTGTGAAGGAATCCGCGATGAGCGAGACTAAAAGGCTGTTTCTGATCGACGGGAGCGCGCTGGCCTATCGGTCGTATTTCGCGTTCGTGCGCAATCCGCTGATCAACTCGAAGGGGATGAACACGGGGGCGATCTACGGCTTCGCCGCCGCACTGCTGCGGGTGATGGAGCAGGAGAACCCCGACCGCCTGGCCGTGGTCTTCGACAGCCCGGAGCCGACCTTCCGCCACGCGATGTTCGCCGACTACAAGGCGACCCGCGAGAAGATGCCCGATGAGATGGCCGACCAGCTCCCGCTCATCGACCAGGTGGTCGAGGCCCTCGGTGTCCCCATCCTGCGCCATCCCGGCTACGAGGCCGACGACGTGATCGGCACGCTCGCGACGCGGGCCGAGGCCGAGGGCTGGGAGGTCTTCATCGTCACGGGCGACAAGGACTTCATGCAGCTCGTGAGCGACCGCGTGCGGCTCTACGACGTGATGAAGAAGGGCAGCGCCGTCGAGATCGTCGGCCCGGAGGAGGTGGCCGCGAAGTTCGGCGTCCCGCCCGAGCAGGTGATCGACGTGCTGGGCCTGATGGGCGACAGCTCGGACAATATCCCCGGCGTCGAAGGCATCGGCCCGAAGACTGCGCTGGCCCTCGTCCAGCAGTTCGGCTCCCTCGAGGCCGCGCTCGACCACGCCGACGAGGTCAAGGGCAAGCGCGCCCGCGAAGGGCTCCAGAAGTGCCGCGACGTCGCGCTCTTGTCCAAGAAGCTGGTGACCATCGACACCGATGCGCCCGTGGCCTTCGACCCCGAGGCATTCGGCCGCCACGAGCCCGACGCCGAGCGGGTGGTGCGGCTCTTCCAGGAGCTCGAGTTCCCCTCCCTGCTCGAGCGGCTGTCCTTCGGGGAGCCGAGCGCGGGCAACGCCTACCACACGGTGAGCGCCCCCGAGGACTTCGCGGCGCTGCTCGACCGCCTGCGCAGGGCAAAGGAGTTCGCCCTCGACACGGAGACGACCTCGACGGAGCCCATGCGGGCCGAGCTGGTGGGCCTGAGCTTCGCCGTCCGCGAGGGCGAGGCCTGGTATGTGCCCGCCTGCCCCGACACCCCGCTGGTCGCGGGCGGCGGAGGGCTCTTCGACCAGGCCGAGTCACAGCTCGACCGCGTCCTCGACCAGCTCCGCCCCGTGCTCGAGGACCCCAAGGTGGCCAAGGGCGGGCAGAACATCAAGTACGACATGGTCGTCCTCGCCCGCCACGGCATCGAGCTCGCGGGGGTCGCCTTCGACACCATGGTCGAGAGCTACCTCCTCGACCCAGGCGCCCGGCAGCACAACCTCGATGTCCTGGCCATGCGACACCTGAACCTCAAGACGACGCCCATCAGCGACCTGATCGGCAAAGGCAAGGACCAGATCTCGATGGCCGAGGTCCCCGTCGAGCAGGTGGCCGACTACGCTTGCGAGGACGCTGACATCACCCTTCGCCTCCACCACCTGTTCCTCCCCCAGCTCGAAGAGCACGGGCTCGACGCGCTCTACGCCGACGTCGAGGTGCCCCTCATCGGTGTCCTGGCGAGGATGGAGCAGCGGGGGGTGGCGGTGGACCTCGGGCTGCTCGCCGAGCTCTCCGAGCAGTTCGCCGAGCAGATCGCCCAGCTCGAGCGGGAGATCTGGGAGCTGGCGGGCGAGGAGTTCAACGTCAACTCTACCCAACAGCTCGGCGCGATCCTCTTCGACAAGCTCGAGCTCCACAAGGCCAAAGGCCTGCGCCTGCGGCGCACGAAGACGGGCTACGGCACGAGCGTCGCCGCCCTCGAGCCCTACGCCGACGTCCCCATCGTCCAGAAGGTCCTCGAGTACCGCACCCTGACCAAGCTCAGGGGCACCTACATAGACGCCTTCCCCGCTCTCGTCCACCCCGAGACCGGCAAGATCCACACATCGTTCAACCAGGCGGTCACCGCCACAGGCCGCCTCTCCTCCTCCGAGCCGAATCTCCAGAACATCCCGATCCGCACCGAGCTCGGCCGCCGCATCCGCGAGGCATTCATCCCGTCGAGCCCCGACCGCCGGCTGCTCGCCGCCGACTACTCGCAGATCGAGCTGCGCGTCCTCGCACACCTCAGCGCCGACCCCAATCTCATCGGCGCCTTCCGGCGCGGCGAGGACATCCACCGCCGCACCGCCAGCGAGATCTTCGACATCCCCATGGACGACGTGGACCCGACCATGCGATCCCGCGCCAAGGCCATCAACTTCGGCATCGTCTACGGCATGGGCCCCCAACGCCTCGCCCGCGACACCGGCATCACCCTCGACGAGGCCCGCGCCTTCATCGACCGCTACTTCGAGCGCTACCCCAACATCAAGGCCTTCATCGACAAGACCATCGCAGGCGCCGAACGCGACGGCTACGTCGCCACCCTGCTCGGCCGCCGCCGCTTCGTCCCAGGCCTCTTCAGCGACAACCAGGGGCAGCGCGCCGCCGCCGAACGCATCGCCGTCAACACCCCCATCCAGGGCACCGCCGCCGACCTCATCAAGGTCGCCATGGTCCGACTCGACGCCGTCCTACCCCAGCGCTATCCCGACGCCTGGATGATCCTCCAGGTCCACGACGAGCTCGTCTTCGACGTGCCCGCCACCCAGGCCGACAAGGTCGGCCAGCTCGTGCGAGACGAAATGGAAAGCGCGATGGAGCTCGACGTGCCCCTCAAGGTCGATCTCGCCGTGGGGCGGAACTGGGCGAAAGCGTAGGGGGGAACCATCCAGGCGGTACCCGGCGCGGCCACAGCCCCTGCATCTGCTCCCGCGCAACAGGCGCAAGAGGCGGGCGATTCCGTCGAGTTCCCGCCCATCCGTGAGATCATGACCCTCAACTGGGCTTTGGGCAACACGCCCTGTAGGCCTCACCCCGATCCTCCCCCGATCCTCGATCCTCCCAGAGCCGGACCAGGACACCGTGAAAGGCATCCGCCTGAGGAAGGGCTGGAACACGCTCACGATCAAGTGCGTTGACGTCGTGCTCGGATGGGGCGTCTACTGCCGGCTTGCCGACGAGAAGGGCAATCCCATCGCGGTCACGTCACCGTAGCCGTCCCCAAGCCAGAGCGGGGCAGTCGTCACTCAGTGCATCCCGTGCGACGCTTGATAGCGCGGGGGCGTCGTGGTAGAGTGGATGTGCCTGCGACGGACGCAGCGAGGTCGAGGAGAGCGACGATGCGGTTCTACTCATTCGAGATCGTCATCGAGAAGGAGGCCGAGGACGACGGCTACTCGGCCTACAGCCCCACCCTGCCCGGCTGCTTCAGCAACGGCCGCACCATCGAGGAGGCCAAGCGCAACATCCGCGAGGCCATCCAGCAGCGCGTCCAGGCCCTCCTCGCCCACGGCCAGCCCCTCCGCCTCTAGGAGCCCACCCATGGCGGCGACCAAGGACATTGCCAGGCAGGTCATCGCCTCCCTGCCCGACGACGCGACCATGGACGACATCATCCAGGCGCTCTACGTCCGCGAGAAGTTCGAGCGGGGCCTGCGCCAGGTCCGCGACGGCCACGGCATCCCCCACGAGGACGTCAAGCGGCAGATGCAGAAATGGGCAAGATAGTCTGGTCGCCCGTCGCCCGCGCCGACCTCGTCGCCATCGCCGACTACATCGCGAAGGACTCCCCCGCCAGCGCCGCCGTGTTCGTCGATCGGCTGATCGACGCCGCCATCGTCCACGGTGCCCGCCAGTGGCCCCCCGCGTAGCACACCAACCCCGGGGCGGCTTCCTGCCAGTATCGAGCATCCAGCATCGAGCATCCAGGCTCTGCCCCCAATCGGCAATTGGAAATCGGCAATCGGCAATACCCGATGTCTCACGCAGAGGCCGCAGAGACGCAGAGAGGAGCAAGCGATCAGGGTCAATACAGAGGAGAGGGACCCCACCACGGAGAACACGGAGGGCACGGAGGCAAGAGGAGGGAACCACAGATGCACACGGATGGACACAGATGGGGAGAGGAGGGTTCCTCCGCAGATTGCGCAGATGGCCGCAGATACCGAGCATCCAGTATCCAGCATCGAGCATCCAGTATCCAGCATCGAGCATCCAGACTGGGAACCGCAGGACCTGTCCGCCGAAGCCTCGGCGAAGGCGGATGAACGCCGATCCGGGCAAGAGGGTCTCACGCAGAGGCCGCAGAGACGCAGAGAGGAGCAAGCGATCAGGGTCAATAC
>CAZDNN010000498.1:0-4976 GCA_964506385.1 uncultured Planctomycetota bacterium | reverse complement strand
GGGCTGCGGCGAGGGTGACCGAAGGAGCGTTACGGACTTCAACAACTCCGTAATGTTAGCTCCCCTTCGTTCCGGCGCGAGCCCAGGCCGTCCGGTCACGCTGCGTGTGGCGGGCTCCTGGCCATGTCGGCAGGGTGGTCGCGGGGCGGGTCCAAGGGGGCTCGGGCGTGCGTGGCGTGGGCGCTCAGGTCTCCGCGGCAGGGCGGGCCTCGGAGCGGTCGTGGGCGGCACCGCAACGGGGGCAGCGGACCTGGGGGCGGGTGTAGGTCGGTGGGATCTTCAGGCGGGCACCGCAGCCGCAGACGAGGAAGAGGAATCCCTGGACCTTGCGGACCGTGTCGAGCGCCTCGTGGGTCCTGCGGAGCCGCTCGACTGGGGTCTGCTGCGGGGTGGGCTTCTCGCTCGGCGGGCGGACGGGTGCGGGCGTGTCGCCGGCGATGGCCGAGGGTGGGACGACGTGCGCGCCGCGGTGTCGGGCGGCGTAGGCGCGCTCGTAGTCCACATAGGAAGCGCTCTTGCCCATGGCGCGGAGGATGGCGATCCGCTCCTCGGTCGGCGGGTGGGTGCTCATGAGGCTGGCGGCGCGCTTCTCGAAGGACTTGATGGGGTGGACGATGTACATGGGGGCGGTGGCGCGGTTGGCGACTTCGAGCACCTCGCGGTCGCCGGCGATCTTCTCGAGCGCGGAGGCGAGGCCCTCGGGGTAGCGGGTCATGGCGGCGGCCGAGGCGTCAGCGAGGTACTCGCGCCGCCGCGAGCAGGCCAGGTAGAGCAGCCGCGCGATGATGGGGGCGAGGATGGCGAGCAGGATGGCGACGACGATGGCGAAGATCGCCTCCGCGCCTCCTCCGCCGCTCCTGCGTCGCCGCCGCCGTCCGCCGCCCCACCACAGGCTGCGCAGGAAGAAGTCGGCGATCAGGACGATCGACCCGAGCAGGATGCCCGCGAGGGTCATGAACAGGATGTCGCGGTTCTTGATGTGCGACATCTCGTGGGCGATGACGCCCTGGAGCTCGTCGCGGTTGAGCTTGGCGAGCAGGCCCGCGGTGATGGCGACGGCGGCGTGCTCGGGGTCGCGGCCGGTCGCGAAGGCGTTGAGAGCGGTGTCGTCGATGATGTAGACCTTGGGCATGGGGAGGCCCGAGGCGATGGCCATCTCCTCGACGACGTTGAACAGGCGGGGGTTGTCGCTCTTCTGGATCTGGCGGGCGCGGCTCATGGCCAGCATCGCCTTGTCGCCGCTGTAGTAGGCGACCAGGCTCAGCACGACCGCGATGATCGCGGCGATGACCACCCCGCCGACCCCGCCTTCCACCCCGGCCCACGCGCCGCCCACGGCGAAGCCGATCACCACCAGAAGCGCCGACATGGCCACGATCAGCAGGCCCGACTTCATCTTGTTCGCGCGGATCAGCTCGAACATGCAACGTCACCATGGAACGGATCGAGGACGAGGACGACGACGAGGACGAGGACGGTTGGGGGCTACCGCAGATCGACCTTCGGCACTTCCCTCTCTGCCTCGGGGATCTCGAAGAGCTCTTCCTTCGTGAAGCCGCACATCCCCGCGATGATGTTCGTCGGGATCACCTCGGTGCGGGTGTTGAAGCGTGTCACCGAGTCGTTGTAATACTGGCGGGCGAAGGCGATCTTGTTCTCCGTCGAGGTCAGCTCCTCCTGGAGTTGGCTGACGTTCTGGTTGGCCTTGAGGTCGGGGTAGGATTCCATGACGACGTAGAGGCCGTGGAGGGCCTCGGTGAGCGCTCCCTCCGCCTGGCCGGACGCGGCGGGCCCCTGGGCGCGGACCGCGGCACTGCGGGCCTGCACCACCTTCTGGAGCACCTCCGATTCGTAGTCCATGTAGTCCTTCACCACCTCGACCAGGTTCGGGATCAGGTCGTGGCGGCGCTTGAGCTGCACGTCGATCTGCGCCCAGGCATTCTTGACCTGGTTGCGCAGGCGCACCAGCCCGTTGTAGGCCCCCACGAACCATAGGATGAGCACGACGACGACAACGGCAAACACGATCCCGAAGATGATCACGGCTCGTCTCCTGTCGAATCCTGGGCATCGGGCGCAGCGGCGACGGGCTTGTCGCCGAAGAAGTCACGGAGCCTGCCGGCGGCCTGCTCGTCGAGGCCGTCGGCGGCGGTGGGTCGGTCGCGGAAGGCGGCGAGGATGGCCTCGAGCTCCCCTCGGTCGAGCCAGATGCCGTCGCCGTGGGGGCACTTGTCCACGACGACGTCGGTGTGGCCGTAGCGGTCCTTGACCAGCTTGTCCACGCACACCGGGCAGTCGCGGACCGGCTCGCCGAGTCCCGCGTCGGGCTCGACGATCTCGGGCACCGGGGTGCCGAGGAGCGCCTCCAGCTCGCCGCCGTCGAGCCACATGCCGCCACAGACCATGCAGGTGTCGATCTCGACGTCGTCGAACTCCGCGACGATCATCGGCTCCTTGCAGGCGGGGCATTCGAGCTCGCGCACGGCCGTCTCCCTCTGTCGGATGGGCGTATGGTAACTGCGGCCCCGCGCGCTGTCAAGCCGCGGGCGTCGCCCGACTAGTGGATCGCGGCGGCGGATCGTTAGCGCATTGCGTGAGGCGGTGAAGAGAAGGGACAGCGGGTGCGCCGGTGAGCCGTGCCCTGCGGCGAGCGGCCCTTGACCGCGCCGACGGCGCCCGGTACAAGGGACCTGGGGGGGCAGGAGGCCCGATGAGCAAGCCCTTCGCCCAAGTCGCGCTCAATCTGCCGGTGGGCGATGCCTACGACTATGCGGTGCCCCATGAGCTGCGCGGCTGCCTGCGGGTCGGCATGCGGGTGCGGGTGCCCTTCGGGCCGCGGGAGCTGACGGGCTACTGCGTGCGTCTGCTCGACCGGCCGACGATCCCTCCCGAGAGGGTCAAGCCAATCCGCGACGTGGTCGATGACGAGCCGCTCGTGGACGCGGCGATGCTCGAGATGACGCGGTGGGTGGCCGACTACTACGGCTGCTCGTGGGGCGAGGTGCTCGAGGCGGCGCTGCCGGCGGGCGTCCGCCACCAGGTGACCGCGCACACCATCCAGATCGTCGAGCCGGTGGATCGCGGCTCGGCCCTCCTGGCGCGGATCGCGGCGATGCCGGAGCGCCAGCGCAAGCGCCGCGCCGTGCTCGAGGCACTCGTCCACGCCGAGGGCGAGGAGCTGACGCCCCGCCAGCTCGCCGAGCTCGCCGGCTGCTCCGTCTCGACGGTCAAGGCCGCCCGCCGCGCCGGCCTCGTCCGCTACCGCGCCCGCCTGGTCAGCGAGCATCCCGTCGAGGACGTCGAGCCAGAAACGCCGACCCGCATCGTCCTCACCCCCGAGCAGGAGCACGCACTCGCCGCCGTCCGCGCCCAGCGCGAGAGCGGCGAGTTCGGCGTCATCCTGCTCCACGGCGTCACGGGCAGTGGGAAGACGGAGATCTACCTGCGGGCCATCGCCGACGCCGTGGCGGAGGGCCAGCAGGCGATCGTCCTGGTGCCCGAGATCTCGCTCACCCCGCAGACCATCCGCCGATTCAAGGGACGCTTCGACCGCGTGGCCGTCCTCCACAGCCACCTGACCCCAGGCCAGCGCTACGAGCAGTGGAAGACCATCCATCGCGGCGAAGCCGACATCGTCATCGGCCCCCGCTCCGCCATCTTCGCCCCAGTCCAGTGTCTCGGCCTCATCGTCGTGGACGAGGAGCACGAGAACACCTTCAAGCAGGAATCCACCCCCCGCTACAACGCCCGCGATGTCGCGGTCTGGCGGGCGCGGCAGCACGGGGCGGTGGTCATCCTCGGCTCCGCCACCCCCTCGCTCGAGAGCTACCACAACGCCCGCCGGGGCCGCTATCGCTACCTACGCCTCGCCCACCGCGTCCGCGGCCTGCCCATGCCGCCCGTCGAGGTGGTCGATATGACCGCCGAGTACACCGAGCGCAAGCGCATCGTCTTCATCTCACGCCAGCTCGAGCTGCGGATGCGCGAGGCTCTCGACAGCGACGCCCAGGTCATGCTCTTCCTCAACCGGCGGGGCTACTCGACCCTGATCTTCTGCCCCCGGTGCCAGCACGCCCTGACCTGCCCGAAGTGCGAGGTGCCGATGGTTTACCATCGGCGGCGGGACATCGCGCTCTGCCACTACTGCGGCGAGCAGATGCCGGCGAGCGCCATCTGCCCCGCGTGCCTGGGCGCGCGGATGCTGCACTTCGGCGCCGGCACCGAGCGTGTGGAGGACGAGATCGCCCGCAAGTTCCCCCGATACGCCGTGATGCGGATGGACAGCGACACGACGCGGGGCCGCACCGCGCACCAACGGCTGCTCGACCGCTTTCGCTCGGGCGAGGCCCGCATCCTGGTGGGCACGCAGATGATCGCCAAAGGGCTCGACTTCCCGCAGGTCACCCTCGTCGGCGTGGTGTCGGCCGACACGTCGCTCTACCTGCCCGACTTCCGCGCCGCCGAGCGCACCTTCCAGCTCGTCGAGCAAGTCGCGGGCCGCGCCGGCCGCGGCGAGCGGGGCGGCCGGGTCGTCGTCCAGACCACCAACCCGCATCACCTGAGCATCCTGGCCGCGGCGGGGCACGACTACAAGATGTTCGCCGACGCCGAGCTCGACCAGCGTCGCGAACTCGGGTATCCGCCCTTCGGCCACCTGCTCCGCGTCGTCGTCACCGCCCCCGACCACAACCGCGCACGCCGCCGCAGCAACGACCTCGCCCGTCGCGTCCTCGACCTGCCCGAGGCCGACGCCCTCGAGCTCCTCGGCCCCGTCGAGTGTCCCCTCGCCAACCTCCAGGGCAAGGCCCGCTGGCACCTCCTCCTCAAGGCCCGCGACCGCCGCCCACTCCGCGCCGCCCTCCACGCCCTCCGCCCCGCCGCCGGCGCCTCAGGCAAGACCCAGGTCGCCCTCGACATCGACCCCTACGCCATGCTCTGAGCCCCGCCCCCTCCGCAGACGCCACCGTCCACGGTAT
>CAZDNN010000497.1:0-4984 GCA_964506385.1 uncultured Planctomycetota bacterium | reverse complement strand
AACGGCGTGGGCCGCGGCGCGGGGATGTACGGCGGCGCCGTGCACTTCGACGGGGTGGACGACCACATCCGCGTGGCCCTCCCCGCCGCCCAGAGCCCGACCACGGGCCTGACAGTCGAGGGCTGGTTCCTCGTCGACCAGAACCCCAATGTGGACGGCAACAACAACTGGCGGTGGATCTTCAACAAGGGCGGTTGGGCCACCCCCTTCGACTGCATCCTCGAGCAGAACCGCTCGCTCATGTTCAGCATCAAGGTCGATGGGGTGCACCGGCGGTGGAACACCGGGTGGCAGTTGCCGCTGGACGAGTGGGCGCACGCCGCGTGGACCTACGATGCCGAGACGGGCATGATGCGGGTCTACCTCAATGGTGCCGAGCGCTCCCACTACATCGGCACGACCGGCCCCCTCGACGTTAACGGCTCCGACGTCTACCTGTCGTGGCCGCGCGGTACGGCCTTCCCTGCGGGGAATGGCGCGTTTCCCGGCTGGATGGACGAGTTCGCCATCTACAGCCGCGTGCTGTCGCAGGACGAGGTCCTGGCCCGCTACGCCGACGGCCCGCCCATCTTCCCCGAGCCTGCGACGCTGGCTGTGCTCGCCGGCGGCGTCGCCGCCCTTGCTGCCCGGCGCAGGCACAGCAGGTAGGCTCCTCGCTCCGCCGCTACGGGCTGCTGATTTCGCGTGGGAAGAGCTTGACCGCCTCGGCGCGGATGCGGATGGTGACCGCGGCGCCCGCCGCGAGGGGATGGTCGCCGGTGGGCCGGCGGTCGTGGGCGATGAGGGGCACCCCTGCGTCCAGCTCGATCTCGGCGCAGGCCGGCTTCAGGCGCACGGCCGTCACGGTCGCCCTCAGGCTCCCGTGGCCCAGCTCGATGTCCTCGGGGCGTACGGCGGCGGTCACGGGGCCATCGAAGGCGCCGTAGCTGCTCATCAGCGTTGGCCCGCCGTCGCCGAGCGCGACCCGGCAGCCGTCGCCGACCCGCTCGGCCACGCCGTCGAAGAAGTTGCGGGTCCGCGTGAACTCCGCGACGAAGCGGTCCGCCGGCCGTGAGAGCAGCTCCTCGATGGTGCCCACCTGCACGAGGCGCCCGTCCCGCAGGATGGCCACGCGGTCCGCCACGTCAGCGGTCTCCTCGAAGCTGTGGCATACGTGCAGGAACGTGCCGTGGAGCGCCCGCTGCACGCGGCGGAGCTCGGCGGCGAGCTCGGCGCGGAAGTTCTCGTCGAGCGCGGCGAGCGGCTCGTCGAGAAGCAGGATCCGGGGCTCGGTCGCCAGCGCTCGGCCGAGCGCGACCCGCTGCTTCTCCCCGCCACTCAGGTTCAGAGGCAGGCGATGGTGGAGGTGTCCGATGCCGAGCAGCGCCATCATCGCCTCGACCTTGGCCTCGACCTCCTTGCGCGGCAGCTTCCGCGCCTCGAGGCCGTAGGCCAGGTTCCTGCGGACCGTCATGTTGGGGAAGAGCGCGTAGTCCTGGGGCACGTAGCCGACGTTCCGCTCCTCGGGATACAGGCGCGTCACGTCCTCGCCATCGATGAGCATCCTGCCTGTGTTGGGGCGGTAGATGCCGACGAGGCACTCGACGAGCACCGTCTTGCCCGCGCCTGTGGGCCCGAGCAGCACCATGTACTCGCCCTCCTCGATACGCAGGTCGATGTCGCGGAGGTGGAACTCCCCGAGGTCGATGCTGAGGTTCTCGATGCGGATCATGGGGTCACCAGACGTAGCCTTTCCCGCCGAGTTTGTGGATGGCGAACACGGATATGGAGCTGACGAGGACCAGCACGAATCCGATGGCGAAGCCGTACTCGACGTTCCCATACTCGATCTGCACCCACATGTTCACCGCCAGCGGGTCAGCCTGGTGGAGATGCAGCGAGCGGGTCAGCGGGCCGAAGCGGTCAATGATTTGCTCCGAGAACGTGCCGCAAAAGAGCAGTACCCCGCCGAACTCCGCCGCCGCGCGCGTCCACGCCAGGATCAGGCCCGCCACCAGCCCCCCGCGGGCGCTCGGCAGCGTCACCGTCCAGAACGCCCGCCACGGCGAGCTGCCCAGCGACCGCGCCACGTGCTCGAACCGCCGGGGCACGCCGTCGAACGCCGCCCGCCACGCGCTCATCCCCATCGCAAGCGACAGCACGAGCTGCACGACCACGATCCCGATCAACGTGTAGGGCACACGCCACCCCAGGCTCTTCTGGAGCGTGAAGAGCGGCCCGTACTGGAACATGACGATGAGGCACAGGCCCACCGACGAGGAGGGGAGCACGATGACCGACATGAACAACACGTCGAGCGCCGAGCGGCCGGGGATCCTGTAGCGCGAGAGCGCGTAGGACGCCGGGATGCCGGCCACCGCTGCCACCAGCATCGTCACCGTCGCCGTCACCACCGTCAGGTTCACCGATCGCCAGAAGGCGGGCCGCCGCCAGCAGCCGCCGGCGAACTCGCGGATGCCCTCCTCCGCGCGCCAGTGCTCCATCGCCTCGGTCTGGCGGAGCTGCTCCTTCGGGAAGAGCTGCCCAATGTTGCTGGCGAACAGCCAGCACGAGCCGAGCACCAGGAGCACAGCCGCAGCGTAGAAGAGAGCCACCAGCAGGGCGCGCCGGCCGCGAATCGAGACTCGTGGCGGGCGGCTGTGGGCCTCACCAGACATAGCTCTTGCCCCCGATGATCCGCACGGCGCCCATGGCCGTCACCGCCAGCACGATGCACACCAGGCTGAAGGTCACCACCCAGCCCATCATCCCCCCGTTCCAGTCCAGGTAGACCGAGAAGGGCATCACGTCGGTCTGCCCCTCGGTGCCGCCGACGAAGAGCATGATCGCCTCCCACTCCGCGGCGGCCCGCGCCCATACGACAATGGCGCTGGCGACGATCCCCCGCTTCGCCAGCGGCAGAGTCACCCTCCACAGCGTCCTGCCCAGCGGGGCGCCGAGCGAGCGGGAGATGTGCTCGAACCGCGGGTTCACCGCGCCGAACGACGCTTTCATCAGCCGAGCGCAGAAAGCCACGGTCACCACGAACTGCACGAGGATCACCCCCTGCGCGTTGTGAGCGAAACGCAGGCCCAGCACGTCGCTGACCTGCTTGACCGGGAGGGTGTGCACGACCGAGAACAGGAAGGCGCCCACCGCCGCCGGCGGTACCATCACCGGCAGGTCAATCAGCGTGCTGACCAGGGTTGGGCAGGGGAAGCGCAGCCGCGACAGGGCATAGCCCGCGGGAATCCCGATGAGCAGCGACAGCAGCGTGGCCGTCGTCGCCGTGTAGCAGGTCAGCCCGAAGCGCACCCACAGCCGCGACTTGGTGAGGAACCACGCAAGGTCGTGCCAGCCCAGGTAGACGGCGTTGCTGCCCACCAGGAAGAGGTAGGCCGCCAGGATGACGACGACCGCGGCCGTGCAGAGCGCAGGCCAGATGGCCCGGCGGGCGCGGCCGAGCACGGCGCTCGGTAGCTGGCTGGCTGACTCACTCAATGCCGGCTCGCTTCGTCTGACGCTGCCGCAGGACCTCCTTGACCAGATGGCCGCAGGTCTCGACGTTTACAGGAATGCTCTCGTCCTTGCAAACGCGCGCTGCCTCGACCAGCCACTTACAGTCGTCGGCCGTGGCCTTCCCGCCGTCGAGGCAGAAGCCCTCGGCGTCGAGCGGGCCGGGGTCGGTGACGTAGGCGTGGCTGCGGAAGATCGCCGCGCCCTGGTCGGAGAGGATGAAGTCCTTGAGCTTGTGGGCCAGCTCAGGATGCCTCGTGAACTCGAGGACGGCGACGGGGAGTCGGACGAAGCCGCGGTACTCGGGCTCGATGGGGATGATCTCGAGGTCGCGCAGGTAGAGGACGGCGGTGCTGGACCACACGAGTGCGGCGTCCACGACCTTGTGCTGGGGGGCGGTGGCGGCCTCGGCGATGCACTTGGCCTCGTGGACCTGATTCCTCTTGACCTGATCCCATATGCCGGCCTTCGTGAAGATCTTCTCGCCCCAGATGCCGATGGCGCAGGACTTGGGGTTGCCGAGGCTGACGCGCACGCCGGGCCGGGCGAAGTCCCTGAGCCCCCGAATGTCTGCCGGGTTCCCTCGCGGCGTGACGATGACGACCATGAAGTACGCGGCGATGTCGGTCTTGGGATCGTAGTCGGTGATGTAGCCTCGCTGGACCGCCTGGAGCAGGTAGAACTCCTCGCCCGGCATATAGAGATCGCCCTCCTTTGAGCGCTCGATGTCGGCGATGAAGTAGCCCGAGCCCTTGTAGGAGAAATTGAGGTCCACCTCCGGATGGATCTTCTGGAAGACCTCTCGGACCTCGTTGAGCGACGAGCGCTGGCCCACCCCAGCGTGGAACAGCATGGTCTTCTTCTCCTCGCCGCAGCCGAGGCAGGCCGTCAGCACACCGAGAGAAAGCGCTCCGAGGATCGCAGTCGTTGTTCGCATCGAGGGCTTCCTCTCCTCAGAAGGAGCACAGAGTCTGGAGAAAACACCAGTCGGCGCCTGGGCTCGCGCCCGTGCGCTCGATGAACGTGCCGGGGAAGAAGTGGGCGCAGCCGGCCATGAGCTTCAGGCAGTCGCTGTGCGCGTAGCTGACGATGACGTCGATCTCCTGCCCGAGGTCCTTGCCCGCCTCGCCCGTCGGGTCCTGGCGGGCGGGACGGCCGCTGCACCAGTACCAGGCGTCCCGGGCCTCGGCCAGGCGGAAGCAGTGGTAGTCGATGGAGACCTTCGTCCGCTTGAGGGGCTTGCAGGAGAAGCTGAGCTGGTAGTCCTCGAGGTTCATCCACGAGAAGAAGTTGATGCGGCCGTACACCCTGTCGATGGCGCCGAACACGCCGTCGAAGGTCTCCCACCTGCCATCGTCCGGGTCGTCGTCGCCCGATGCGTACGAGAACTCGACGCCGACGCGCGGCTGCCAGGGGTGGGGGAAGGTGTAGCCGAGTCGGGCGTTGGCGCCCCAGGCATCCACGTCGAGGCCGTCCCGCTCACCGCGCG
>CAZDNN010000496.1:0-4985 GCA_964506385.1 uncultured Planctomycetota bacterium | reverse complement strand
GGCCTGGCGTGGCGGGTGGGGGTGGTGGCAGCGGCGGGAGCAGTGTGCTGGCCGCCGTGGCTTGGCTCGGCGCGTGAGGGATGGGCACGGGATGAGGTGAACCTCGGGAACAGCCTGCGCGCGGGTGGCGACGTGCGGGGCGCGCAGGCGGCCTACCGCGCGGCGCTGGCCATGGCTCCCGACGACCCCGATGCGCACTACCTCCTCGGCCTGACCTTCGTCGGCCAGCGGCCCCACGAGGCACTCGAGCACCTGGAGGCGGCGCGGCGCGTCATGGCCGACGCGCCCGACGTCCTGCTCGCGCTGGCACAGGTCCACGCCCGGCTGGGGAATCGCGACCGCGCGCGGGAAGCGGCCAGCGCGCTCATCGAGCTCGGCTACACCTCGAACCTGCGGCCCAAGCGCGCCGCCGTCGCCACCGCCCACATCCTCATGGCCCGCCTCGATCCCGCCTCAGAGGGCCACTCGTGGCAGGCCGCCTGGGCCACCGACGCCAGGACCGCGGCGGAAGCGGCCTTCCTGCGGCGCCGCGAGCTGCCCCGTGTCCTCGACACCTTCGAGCGGGAGGCCAGGTCGGCCCCGTGGGACTGGTATTCGCAGGCCAACCTCGGCATGGTCCTGCTCGACCAGAGCAGGGCGGGCGAGGCCGTCGCGGCCTTCCGGCGAGCGGTCCGGCTGGCGCCGGAGCGGGACATGCTGCGGATGCATCTCGCGCGGGCGCTGATCGCCGCGGGCCAGCGCGACGAAGCGGCGCGCCTCCTCCAACGCCTGCTCCGTGACCTTCCCGACGGCCCGGCGCGGCGGCAGGTAGAGGCCCTCCGCAGCCGCCTGCGGACCACCCGGCCAGGACGGTGACACGAGCCGCCGCATCGGCTCTGCCGGCGGGAGGAGGGCGGAAGAGAAGGCAAGAGAAGAGAGCGTCCAACGTCGAACGTCCAACGCCCAACGTCCAATGCAAGAGAGGGCCACGCCTACGGGGTCTCCGGTTGGACGTTGGACGTTGAGCGTTGAACGTTGGGAGTTTCTTCCTCTTCCCTTCAGTCCTGGATGCTCTTGCGGTCGGCGTGCGCGGACTCGCACCAGGCCTCGAGCCCAGGGCCCATGCGGCCAGCATCCCGCCCTGTCCACCCTATCGCCGCACACAGCCTGGCGCTCCCCCGGAGTATCCGCGGCGGGCCTCGTCCGACGCCGCTGGGGAAGCCGCTCGCCTTTGCGGGCCGCGTCGGGGAGTCTCCAAGGGGCATTCGGGGTCGTCAAGTCCGCAGCGTGCCTCGCGCGTGAACAGGGCTTGCAGGTCGGCCTCCTCGCCTCCCTCGCCGGGACCTTCGGCACCCGTGGCTTCTCTCGCGCGTGAACGGGACTTGCACGTAAGGTCTGGAGGCCTGAAAGGCCGAGATAGGATAGCCCAGGGCAAGCGGCGAGCGACGGCGAGCCGCGCCGCCCTGGGAACAGGCGCCCCCCACGCGACGCCCTGTAAGGGCGGGATAGCCTCGCGTGGCGGTGGGCTATGTCGCCCCTACAGGGCTTCCCCAGGGGGGCCGGGGGCATTCGCATTCCCAGGGCGTTGCCCTGGGCTGCCCCATGTCCCCCCTTCAGGGCTCAAGAGGACGGCTGCCTGCTTTCCCGGCTCGCGCCCCGGAACACGGCACCTGTAACCCGGAACGCGGGGCATTCGGGGGCGTGTCTGCGGGAGAAGGGGTTGACGCGGGCGGCGCTATCACTACAATGCAGGTCGAACGCCGGGTCGTCGGCAGTCGGTCGAACCGCTTTCCCTGGAAGGAGCGCAGCAATGGTCAAGGTCGGCATCCTGGGCGTGGGCTTCATGGGCACGGCGCATTTCCGAGCCTACTGCGCCTATCGCAAGGCCAAGGTCATCGCACTCTCCGACCTCAACCCGAAACGGCTGGAGGGCGACTGGAGCGACATCGCCGGCAACATCGAAGGCGCCCAGGCCGCCGGGGCGGACATCTCGAAGATGCACCTCCACGCCGACCCAGCCGATCTCTTCGCAGACCCCGATGTGGATGTGGTGGACATCACCCTGCCGACCTTTCTCCACGCTAAGTATGCGATCGCCGCCCTGGAGGCGGGCAAGCACGTCATCTGCGAGAAGCCCATGGCCTGCACCCTCGGCGACTGCGACAGGATGATCGCCGCGGCGAAGAAGGCCAGGCGCCAGCTCTTCATCGCACACTGCATCCGCTTCTGGCCACAGTTCGTCGTCCTCAAGAAGCTCATCGACAGCAAGAAGTATGGCAAGGTGCTGAGCGCGACCTTCTGGCGGAGGAGCTCGACGCCGACCTGGAGCTGGGACAACTGGCTCATGGACCCCAAGCGCAGCGGCGGCGCCATCGTGGACCTCCATATCCACGACACCGACTTCATCAACTACGTCTTCGGCGTGCCCAAGGCCGTCCGCTCGGTTGGCGTCGTCGGCGGCGTCTCGAAGGCGGCGGTGGACAGCGTGGTGACCCAGTATATCTATAAGAGCGGCGTCCAGGTGACCGCCGAGGGGAGCTGGGCCATGGCGCCCGGCTTCGGCTTCACACACGGCTTCTGCGTCGTGCTCGAGGGAGCGACCGTGGAGCACGACGTGAAGACGGCCACGGCGCTGACCGTCCACACCGTCAAGGGCAAGACACTTACGCCGCGGGTGCCCAAGCTCGACGGCTACGTGGCGGAGCTGCGTCACTTCGTGGACTGCATTGCGGCGGGCAAGGGCTCCGGCGTGGTGACCCCGCGCGACGCGCGCAACGCGCTGGCCGTGTGTCTCGCCGAGACCAAGGCCGTGACCTCGGGCCGCTCGGTCGCGATCCGCTGACGGCAAGGGGAATGCAGGGAGGACCCAGGGGGAGGTGGCGGGGCGTGGCGTGGGGAAATCGCAACGGGTCTCGCGCCTGCTGGAGATCGTCACGCTCCTCCAGTCGGGCGAAGGCTGGAACGCGCCGCGATTGGCCGAGCGCTTCGGCATCTCGCGAACCCGGATCTTCGAGGACATCCGCGCCCTCCGCGAGGCCGGCATCCCCATCGAGACGACCCGCGACGGCTACAGGGTCGCGCCGTCCTTCTTCCTCCCTTCCGTGAAGCTCACGCCGCAGGAGCTCATGGCGCTGCTCTTCCCGTCCGAGCTGTTCGCCGACGGAGAGTCGGACCACGAGGTGCTGCGGAGCGCGCGGGTCAAGCTCCTGTCGTGTCTGCCGGCGGCGCTGCGGGGGGATGCGGAGGAGGTGCTCCGCCGGACCAGCGTCGTCGTGCCGACGGGCGACCTGCACGGCGAGCTCTTCGAGCAGTTGCGCCACGCCGTCGCTGAGCGGCGGCGGATCGTCATCGACTACGAGGGGCGGACGTCGCCAAAGCGTCGCATCGACGTCCATCCCTACGGCCTGGCCTACCGCAAGCACGCGTGGTACCTGGTCGCGCACTCGGCGGAGCACGGCGAGGTCCGGAAGTTCCGCGTCTCGCGGGTCAGCGCGGTGGAGCTCACGCCACTGCACTTCACCGTGCCGGCCGACTTCTCGGTGGAGGAGGCGTTCCGCGGCGCGTGGTACGTCTTCAGCGGCCCGCCGCAGGAGATCGCCCTGTGGTTCAGCCCTCGGGTCGCGCGGTTCGTCCGCGAGCGGCGTCCGCTGCCCGACCAGCGCATCCAGACCCGCAGCGACGGCTCGATCCTCTTCCGCGCCACCGTCAACAGCCTCGACGAGGTGGCTTGGTGGCTCGTCCAGTACGGCCGTGAGGCGCGGGTCGAGTACCCGCGGGAGCTTGCCCATCGGGTCATCGAGCTGGCTCGCGGGGCGATCGAGGCCAATGCCACGCGCCGTCGGCGCCGCACCTACCCAGAGGCTGGCGAAGCCAGGGGCGGCGTCGCCGACGCCGACGACGAATCCGACGTAAGCTGACGGCGCGGGATGGAGGGAGGCTACTTCTTGGCCTCGGGCTGCTTCGCCTCGCCGGCCTTGTCGTCGCCGCCTTCCTTGGGGGGCTCGATGGTCTCGATGGTGACCTTGGTCATGGCGACGGGCTTCTCGGCGAGGCGGAGCGCCGTGCGTCCGCGGCCGCTGACCTTGCCAGGCATGTTGCTGATGGCCTCTGCCACGTCCAGCCCGCGGACGACCTCGCCGAAGATGGTGTAGTCCTTCCCCAAGCCTGTGGCGGGAGCCAGGGTGATGAAGAACTGGCTGCCGTTGGTGTTGCGCCCGCTGTTGGCCATGGCGACCATGCCGGGGCGGTCGAAGCCGTAGGCGTCGGAGGTCTCGTTGTCGATCTGGTAACCAGGACCACCTGTGCCGTCGCCATTGGGGCAGCCGCCCTGGATGAGGCGCAGCCCCTCGTTCTCGATGCGGTGGAAGACCAGGCCGTCGTAGAAGCGCCGCTGGACCCATCGGCCCTCGGCGTCCTTGAAGGGCCGCTTCCCCTCGGCGAGCGCGATGAAGTTCTCCGTCGTCTCCGGCGCCTCCTTGGTCAGGAGGCGGAAGACGATCTCGCCCTTCTCCGTCTGGATGTGGGCATAGGTGCCCGGCTCGAGCTTCGCCGGCTCAGGCGGCTTCTCGGGCTTGGGCGCCTCACCGGCGAGACAGACGGACAGGGCAAGGGAGAGCAGGGCCATGGGCAGCAAACGGCTCACGAGTGACTCCTTGCTTCGGTATGCCCCGGGCCTGGGAGGGCGAGGCTCCCGCCGAGCCGGGTCTCCTGGCCGTCGAATGTCGGCTCGGCGGGAGCCTCGCCCTCCCAGCCTTCCCGATCGCCGTGCATTCTAGCAGATCGGGCCGAGCGCCTCAAGATCGAGCGGGTGCGGGCATCCTCCGACGCAGGAGGACGTCGGCTCGGAACGAGCCTCGCCCTCCCATCCCTCTCTGTGAAACAGGCTGTCAGTATCCGTAGAGCGGATGCCCCTGGCCGGGGAACCAGAGGAGATCGATGATGAAGGAGATGCCACAGCCGCTGAAGAAGCCGAGGATGATGCCGAGGAAGAAGAACTTCGCGCGGTT
>CAZDNN010000495.1:0-4990 GCA_964506385.1 uncultured Planctomycetota bacterium | reverse complement strand
GCCGTTGACGAGGCGCCAGCGCTGGGTCATGACGGCGCTCTTCCGCCACTTCCGCGGGTGGTCGATCCGCTGGGAGTGGACGAAGAGGGTGCGGTCGGGCCATGCGACGCGCTCGCCGGTGAGCAGTGGCACGAGGCTGGTGCCGTCGAGGGCGAGCTTCTCGGGCACGGCGATGCCGCAGAGGTCGGCGAGGGTGGGCAGGACGTCGATGTGGGCGGCGAGGGTGTCTATGTCTTGGCCCGCCTTGATCTTACGCGGCCAGCGTATGAAGAAGGGCACGCGGTGTCCGCCGTCGAACTCGGAGCCCTTCCTGCCGCGTCGGCCGCCGGAGAGGCCGGCGGAGGTGCCGTTGTCGGTCATGAAGATGACGATGGTGTCGTCGGCGAGCTCCCAGTCGTCGAGGCGGGCGAGGAGTCTGCCCATGTTCTCGTCGATGTTGGTGATCATGCCCCAGAAGTTGGCGCGGCCGCCCTTGATGCCCTTCTTCTGGTAGATGGCCGAGTACTTCTCGGCCACGTTGTAAGGGCCGTGGGGGGCGTTGGTTGGGATGTAGCAGAAGAAGGGCCGCTTGCCCTTGTTGGCCTCGATGAAGCGGAGGGCGCCGTCGAAGAAGACGTCGGTGCAGTAGCCCTTGTAGGGCGTCGGGACGCCGTTGTGCCAGTAGGTGTCGTCGAAGTAGTCGTTGCCCCAGAAGTCGGGGGTCTGGCCCACGCCGCCGCCGCCGTGGCAGAGGGTCTCGGAGAAGCCGCGGTCCTGTGGGCGGAAGGGATAGTTGTCGCCGAGATGCCACTTGCCGAAGATCCCGGTGGCGTAGCCCGCGGCCTTGAAGACGTCGGCGATGGTGGTCTCGTCGGCGGCCAGCAGCGAGCGGCCCATGATCGTGTGCCACACGCCGGTGCGGGTCGAGTAGCGGCCGGTCATCAGCGCCGAGCGGGTCGGCGAGCAGGTGGGGTCCACGTGGAAGTTGGTCAGGCGGGTGCACTGCTTGTGGAAGGCATCGAGGCGGGGGGTGACGATCTGGTCGTTGCCGAGGCACCCGAGGTCGCCGTAGCCCTGGTCGTCGGTCATCACGAGAACGACGTTGGGCCTCGACGCCCGCGCCTCACCTGCCGCCGCGTGCCTGCGCAGCAGAGACGAGGCGAGGCAGGTGCCCGTGAGGCCGAGAAACTCTCGCCGGTCCATGCTCCATCCTCCTTCGGGGTGTGCCGTGCGGCTCCCACCATACCCCATCGGGCCGCCGCGTTCCATCCCCTGTTGGCGGCGATGCGCGAGCCGTGACGGAGTGTCCTGTGTCCCTTGCTGTTCAGGCAGGCCGCTGCTACTTCACCACGGCCAGGCAGTGGGGCGCGTCGGGCACGAAGACGGCGATGGCCTTCCCCTCGCGGTCGGCGAGAACCCAGGGATGGGTGGTGAAGGTGGACTGGCCGTTCCTCTGGCCGGCCCGCACCTGGCCGTAGCGCTTGCGCCGGCCCTCGAAATCCAGCCAGTAGAGATCCAGGTCCGTGTCCGTGCGGTTCTGGATGAGCAGTCGGGACGGCTTGGCGGAGTCGCGCGACCGCAGGGTCTTCTCCGCCGAGGGCGGACGCGGCTCGAGTCGCTTCCAGGCGAGACGCGCGACCTCGATCTTGCCCGTGTAGATGCGGTCGAGCAGGGCGAATGCCTCGGAGTCGTACCGCCGCAGCCACGCCGGCCCCTCCTCCGGCGTCGGCTGGATCCTGCCGTAGTCGCCGCGGGAGCCGACGTACCACATGGTCAGCTCGGCGAAGAATTCGTCGTCGTTCGTGGACGCGTAGGCCGTCTTCCAGAGTCCCTTGGCAGTGGAGCGGGCGAACTGCTCGCGGACCAGCGCGCGGACGTTGGGCGAGAAGCCGAAGCTGTAGAGGGTGTGGGCGAACTCGTGGGAGCAGATGTCGCGGTGGTGGCGGTAGCGGTCGGAGGGGAGCTTGAGGAGGTTCTCCTCGCCGCAGCTCGCGAGGATGCCGCCGATGCCGCGGGTGCGGGTGTCGATGCTCGTGAAGGTCTCGCCGTGCGCGCCGTAGGGCTTGCCCTTCCAGTGGCGGAGGTAGGGCAGGTCGGAGGTCTGCTGGTCCTTGCCGATGACGTGGAGCTCGGCGCCAACGGCCACGAGATTCTCGACTGCGGCGGGGAGCTTCCCGAGCATCCGCGCGAGGCGGCGGTGTGCCTCGGCGAGCGCCGCGTCGGCCACGTCGGCATGCGCCTTGATCGGGATGCCGAGGCAGACGGCCTTCTTCCCGAAGAAGCCGTCCTCCGGCGGCTCGATCTTCTCGACGCGCGGCGCGGCGGCGTTGGCGCTCGACGCGATGATCCCCACGAGCAGGACGAGCGGCAGGGCGGTGAGGCAGTGATGCATGGCTGTCTCCAGGTCACTTCTTCCCCGCCGGCGCGTGGTAGACCTCCCATTCCCAGATGCGCGTGAGATCGCCGGGCGTCCTGGTGACGACGAGGCGAAGCCGGCTGGTGGTGACGGGCTGGAAGCGGGCGTTCCAGTCGGGCGACTCGTTGCCTTCGACCTTGGTGCCCGGGATGTCGCGCCAGGCCGAGCCGTCCTGGTACTGGATGACGAAGTCGATGATGGGGTCCTTGGGCCAGGGCCGGGCGTTCTGGCCGGTGACGATGCGCACGGCGCTGAGGGTCTGCGGCTTCGGCCACGCGAGCTCGACCGTGGTGGGGCTTTCGGCGTCGCTGACGTAGCGAATGCTGTTGTCGGTGTAGCTGACCCGCCCGTCGTTGACGTTGCTGACGGGGTATCTGGCCTTCTTGTAGGTGCTCGAGGCCGTGGCCTTGGCGGCGCGCGCCAGGTTCGGGCCGGCCGTCTTCACCCACTCGGGCGGCTTCGGCGGGGAGGGCACGGGGAGGCGGCTGACGCCCTCGGTCATCAGGGCCTTGAGGTCGGCGAGGTGGCTGGCATAGACGTCGCGGGGGTCGGCGCCGTGCTTCTTGCAGACGGCCGCGGCCATGCCGACCACCTCGCCCATCATCCCGCAGGTCCGCATCACCCGCACCGTGCCCAGCGCCACGTGGGTCACGCTGATGCAGCGGCCGGCCATGAACAGGTTGGCGACGTTCCGCGAGTAGAGGCAGCGGTAGGGGATCGCGTACGGCTTGACGCGGTGGAACGTGGCGCGGGAGCGAAACTCCTCGCCGGGGAACTTGTCGGACTGGATGGGGTAGTGCAGGTCGATGGACCACGTGGTGGTCACGCAGGCGTCGGGGTATGGCCTGGCCTCATCGACGTCCTGCTGCTTGAGGACGACGTCGCCGAGTAGCCGCCGCGACTCGCGCTTGCCGCCGACATAGGCCACCCAGTCGAGCTCGAGCCTCGCGTACTTCGCCTTGTCGGGAGCGTGGTTCTTCTGGAAGGACCAGTTGCCGAAGACGGCGCGGAGCCCGTGGTCCCGCACCTTCTCGGCGTCCTTCACCTGGTCCCACCGGAAGCCCGTCTCCCAGTTCCAGTTGCCGCCGGTGGCACGCTGGTAGGTCTTGGCGTTGAACTGGATGGCCCAGGGCGTCTCGGGGAAGGTGGTGGGCTTGTCGGTCTTGCGGGTGCGCCACATCACCGAGGTGCCCATGGTCTGGCGGTCGGCCTTCTCGACCGCCATGGCCTCGCCCGTCTCCTCGCGGCTCTCGCGGCCGTAGTGGAAATCGGCCCCAGCGAGAGCCCCCAGGTTGCCGTCGCCAGTGCAGTCGGCGAACCACTTGCCTGGGAAGCGCAGGACCTCGTTGGTGCGAATGTTCCTGCCCAGGACCGCGGCGATGCGGCCGCCCGCCGTCTCGGCGTCGAAGACGTGGGTGCTGAGGAACAGATGGAGGGTCGGCTCGGCCTCGATCACCTGGAGCTTCTTGTCGTCGCCGTAATGCTTGGCGGCGCCGGCGTTGCCGCCGCCCCGCGGCCCGAGCTCCCGGACCACCCCGCCGATCGCCGGGTAGGGCGGCAGGTTGATCCCCCCGCCCAGGTGCACGCGAACCTCCGACGAGTTGTTCCCTCCGAGCACGGGGCGGTTCTGGATCAGCGCCACCTCCAGCCCAAGCCGCGCCGCCGCCAGCGCCGCACAGCACCCCGACATCCCCCCGCCGACCACCACGAGGTCGAACTCCCCGGCGTTCGGCGGCGTCGCCGGCAGGCCGAGCAGCGTCCGCCGCCACGCCGCCATCGCCTCGCCCGCGTTCGGCGGCGCGAGCCTGGGGTCCCGCGTCAGCACGATCGCGTCGCACCGGCCGTCGAAGCCCGTCAGATCGTGCAGCGCGAGGGTGGCCTTGCCATTGGGCAGCGTCACGGCCCCGCCGTCCTGCCAGTGCCACGCCGCGCCCTCGGTGCCGAACGTCGCCGCCAGCGCCTTGCCGTTGACCAGGACCTTGAACCTCCCAGGCGTGCCCGGCGCGTTGAACGTCGCCGCCCAGTCCCGCGTGCGCACCCACACGCGGTAGTCGCCCGCGGCAGGCAGCTCCACCGCAGTCACGGCATCCTTGACTGGCCGCCCCAGCCCGTGAGCCAGCACCACCGGCGAGCCCATCTGGTCCATGTACTGCTGGTCGATCACCCACCCGCCGAGATCATCGAACCCCTCGGCCTCGACCAGAATCGTCTCCTGACCCTGCGCCGCGACAGCCGCAGTGGCAGAGACCAGGACGAGGCTGACCACAGCGATCCATCTCACGGAACTGGACACGGCAGACTCCTTTGAATCGGATGAACCCGTCGCAGGCGCCCCGCCGCGAGGCGTCGGGCCACCCGCCAACACTATCCTAGCCATGCCGCCTCGGCTCCGCAAGCCGTCGTGCGTAGAGAGGTCCCCCAGCACTGGGATTGACACCGCTGTTACGGCACGTGTTAGCCCTACAACGCTACTTCAGCTCGCCACCCAGGGACGCGATGGCACAGTCACGGCAGCTCAGGCGCGGCCGGGGTGTTAGCGGGGCCGCGAGAGGAGGCAGGAGAGCCTTGGGGGCTTTGCCCCCAAACCCCCAGGAT
>CAZDNN010000494.1:0-4992 GCA_964506385.1 uncultured Planctomycetota bacterium | reverse complement strand
CGCCCCACCCATGCCGGATGCGTGGGCGCTCGTCAACTCGAACGTCAGCCCTGCGGCCCTTGACGCGAGGCAGAGCGGCTCGAGGATGCCGGGGATTCTCCATGGTCTGCGGTGCGTACCAGAGGGCGGGCGCAGGGGTTGCGCAGTTGGGCAACTCCGCAATAGCTCGACATTGGAGCCAACGGCAGCAACGCGAAGCAGGGCGGCCGACGGCCTGGGGGCATGTCCCAGGGGGGCGTGCGCTGCCCGGATCACGACAGGCAGGCCGGGCGAGTGGACAGCGTGTCCACAGAACCGGACAACCGGCGGGAGTAACGCTCACGCGCCAGGTCCATCCCCGTCCATAACCGATTGCCCCGCAAGGACATGACGCCGAAGGCCGCTGCACGGGCAGAGCGGCACGCCGTTTGCGGTGTACTATATGTTCGGCAGGGAGGGGTGGAGTGTCCGCGTCGTGGGAGGCTGCCAAGCCGCGAGCCGCTGGCTCAGAGAGACGATGGATGGGAGCTACGCGATGACTTGCCGCACGATGCTGGTGACCGCTGCTGTCTTGTGCCTGGCCGTTGCCTCGGCGCAGGCGACCGTGATCGAGGACTTCGACGGGGGCGGGACGACGCCCTACGCGCTCACAGGGATCGCGGTGGTGGAGCCCGGGGGCGGGACAGGGAACGCGGTGAAGCTGACGCGGCTGCGCGGCGGCGCCGGCACGATCGCCTTCGACCACGAGGCCGTTTCGGGCGATCGCCTGACGCAGATCTCCCTGTCGTTCGATTTCTCGATGACCGACGACGCGACGAACGCCGCGAGCGGCGGCTGCTGTGGCTATGCCGCTGACGGCCTCGGCATCGGCCTGTTCAGCACCGCGGCCTACGGCACATCGGGGGCGAGCACCCCGGGCGGCGCCGGCTGGGAGCGGCCCCACTTCGCCGATGCCTTCGCCATCGGCCTCGACATCTTCCCGGGCGGCTCGGTCGGGAACGCCGTCTCGATCAACTGGGGCGGCGCGGAGATCGCCGCGATCGACCCCGGCTTCCAGCTCAACGCAAGCAACACCGACGTCGCCATCTACCACTCCGCGACAGTGACCGTCAACACCGACAACATGGGCAACGCCTACGTCGACATGACCATCATCGAGGACGTCAACGGCGCGGCCGTCTCGCACCTCATCTTCGACGACGTGCTGGTCGCCGGGATGGATCTCCAGGGTCTCTTCGACTACCGCATCATCGCAGGCGGCCGCACCGGCGGCGCCTGGAACGACGGGTACTTCGACAACATCGGCCTCACCGAGGTGGCCCCCGAGCCCGCGACCCTCGGCCTCCTCGGGCTCGGCGCCCTGGCGCTGCTCCGACGCAGACGGGGGCGGTAGGGCTCTGCGAACTGGATGGGGAGCTCATCCCGCTGCCGCGTCCGCCCTCAGGCAGGCGCAGCCGTTGGCTCAACGCAGGCTCACGCTATGCGAGTGAAACACAGCGAGGGGCGCGCGACGGTGCAGGGCCCGCCTGCGCGCCTCGCTGCATGTCCGGGCTGCGCACCGGCAGGAAGGAAGGAGGACATCATGTCCACTGCGGCGATGAGGATTGCACTTGTGGCTGTTGCTGTCGGAGCGCTGCTGGCCGCCGGCTCGGCCGAGGCGACCACTATCAGCGTGAACCTGCGGATCGGGAGCAACGACAAGAACAGCGTTGACGCCGACGAGACCGCCGGCGCCGTGCCCGTGAGCGGCGTCCATTGGAACAACATCACCATCGCCGGCACCCGCGGCCTCCCGACGAGCTTCTACAGTAGGTCGTTCCAGCTCAAGGACGATGCGGGCAACGCCAACGCCGCCACCCTGACCTCGACCCTCGTCAGCGGCGACGGGTACGCCGACTGGTCCGACGTGACCTCCAGCGGCAACCGCGGCAAGACCGGCGATGCCGGCATGATGCAGTCGCTCCTCAACAACGCCGCCGACCTCGACGGCGGGCGCCACGTCGAGGTCTCGGGCCTCGGTGGCTCCTTCCTGACCAACGGCTACAGCGTCTACCTCTTCTTCGAGGGCAGCAACTCCCGCACCTACGAGCTCACGGTCACCCCCACCACGGGCAGCCCGATGAGCGTGTTCGGCATGGACAACGGCGACAACTCGGACGCCAACAACGACGGCCACATCGAGTGGCGGAAGGCCACCGGCACGTCGATGGCCACGGCGAACAGTGCGAACTACGCGCGCTTCGCCGGCCTCGCGGCGCCCGGCTTCGCGATTGACCTGGACGCCGACACGGGCCGCGGCTCCCTCAACGGCATCCAGATCGTCGAGAGCCCCCAGGTCACCGAGACCGCCATCAGCATCAACTTCATGCGAGACAGCAGCCTCGACTGGACCCACCTGTTCTCCGACGAGGTCGTCGGCGTCGTGCCCCTGCCGAACTGGAACAACATCAACGTGGCCGGCAACCACGCCTTCGCCCCCATCGCCCTCCTCGACGCCAAGGGCAACCCCACCTCCGCCACCGTCGCCTCCACCATCGCCCCCGGCTACGACGCCAACAACGGCAACGGCAACGCCACCTCTGACCGCACGATGATGAACGCCGCCCTCTACTACGACAACGGCATCGGCACGGACACGGGGAACATCACCATCGCCGACCTGCCCGAGTCCTTCACCGCCTTCGGCTACGACGTTTATGTCTACTTCGAGTCCAACGACAACGACCGCGATATGACCATCACCATCAGCGGCGTCAGCTACACGGGACGCGACGGGGGGGCCTACAAGACCCTCGACGAGTACATCCTCGCGACCGGCCCGGGCGTCTACGCCAACTACATGGTCTTCGAGGGCCTCACGGCGCCCAGCTTCACCATCGACGCCACCGCGACCAACGGCCGCGCCGCCATCGCCGGCATCCAGATCGTCTCCAACATCCCCGAGCCCGCGACCGTCAGCCTCCTCGGGCTCGGCGCCCTCGCGCTGCTCCGGCGCAGGCGCCGCTAGCAGCCCGTGGCAGAAGTCCGTTCGGACTGCGTGCGGGTCTTCGGGCCGATCTCCGCGTTGCGAGATCTCGACGAATCCACCGATTCGCCTGCGATCTCGCGCCTTGACCTCGGCCCGAATCCCTCGCACTCGTCTGCGAAGGACTTCTGCCACGGACTGCTAGCCCGCGCCGTCAGACGGCCGCCGTTCCCGCGCCCCCGGCTGCGACCACGCCCTCCCGCCCGACATCCCGTGGGCCAACTTCCTGCACTACCGCGGCCGTCTCGCCGCGATCGCCTGAGCGGGTGCGAGCCGGGGACGTAGGCAGCCGCCTTCTTGAGCCCTGAGGGGGCGCCATGGGATAACCCAGGACAACGCCCTGGGAATGCTATCCCATGTCAGCCCTTCGGGCTGCTCGCCACAAGCCCCCCGCAGGCATTCCCATGGCCCGCGATCCGGGTTCCCGCTCCTCCGCCCGAGGCCGGCGCTTGACAGCCCCCGCCGCGTCGCGTATGCTCTCCCGACCTCAACCGGCGAGCGGCCGAGCCCTGCGCCCGGCCGCCGCCCTGCTCTGCGGAAAGGAGGTGAGAGCCGTGGCTGAATGCGTAGCAGCCCTTCCGTGCAGACCCCTGTACGGCGCCAGGTGAGCCGGGGGCCGCTGACACGCGGCCCGAACGACGCAGGTCCTGCGTCACACGCAAAGAGTTGATCGCGGGATCGCGCGACAGCGGCGCGGTCGGTCGGCGGCGGCTCTCAGCTCCCTGGCGACGCGCCCCGCATCCTCATGTCGGGCTGCCCCATGGCCGCACCGAACTGGAAGGTGCCCGCTGTCGTCGAGCAGTTCGGCGCCGTCATCGTCGGCGAGGAATCATGCGTCGGCGAGCGCGGCACCCGCAACCTCGTCACCAGCAGCGGCGAGACACGCGAGGCGCTGCTCGACGCCATCGCCGACCGCTACCTCGCCATCGACTGCGCCTGCTTCACCCCCAACGACGAGCGCATGGACCACATCGCCCAGATGGCCCGCGACCTCCGCGCCGACGGCGTGATCCACTACGCCCTGCTCTTCTGCACGCCGTACCTGGTCGAGACTCACAAGGTGCGCGCGCGCTGCAAGGCCGAGGGCATCCCGCTCCTCGCCATCGAGACCGACTACTCCGCCGAGGACATGCCGCAGCTCGAAACACGCATCGGTGCCTTCCTCGAGCTGCTCGGCACGTGACCGGCAGGCCCTGTCCAGCCGAACTTGAGGTAGCCCGCCGCCTTGCGCAGGAGCTTCCCCGGCTTGCCGATGTCCTCGAGGGCGCGGAGCCGGCCGGCTCGCCGGCGTTCGAGGATGCGCCGCACGGTCACGTGGCCGAGGCCGGGGACGCGGAGGAGCTCCTCGCGGCTCGCACGGTTGACGTCGAGGGGGAACCGCTCGGGGTGGCGCCGCGCCCAGATCTCCTTGGGGTCGGCGTCGAGCGACAGCCCGCCGTCGGCCTCGAAGGGGATCTCGTCGGCGCCGAAGCCGTACTTCCGCAGCAGCCAGTCCACCTGATAGAGCCTGTGCTCGCGGGTGAGGAGCTGCTCGGGCGAGAGGCGCGGAGCGCGCTCGCCGGGGAGGTCGGGGTCGCCGAGGCCGCGCTGGTAGGCGCTGAAGTAGACGCGGTCGAGATGCCACCGGCCGTAGAGCCGGCCCATGGCCTCGACGATCTCGGCGTCGCTCTCCGTCGAGGCGCCGACGATGAACTGCGTGGTCTGCTTCACCCGCGAGCGCGGCGTCCCGCGCGCCGTGAGGCGGCTGATGAGCTTGATGGGGTGGACGACGTCGCGGTCGAAGTCCTTCGTCGCCGACAGCCCCGCGAAGGCCGAGCGCGTCGGCACCTCGACGTTCAGCGACACCGCATTCGCCAGCGACACGGCGTCCTCGATCGCCGCGTCGGACGCGCCGGGCAGCACCTTCAGGTGGATGAAGCCGCCGTACTCGTATCGGCGCCGCAGGATACGGGCGACGGCGGTCATCCGCTCCATCGTGTGATCGGCGT
>CAZDNN010000493.1:0-5000 GCA_964506385.1 uncultured Planctomycetota bacterium | reverse complement strand
GCAAAGCCGCTCGATCCCATAAGGTGTGCCCAGTCCGAGTTTTCCTCGGCCCAACCTGCGCGCAAGATGCGCGCAGGTTGCGCTGGAAGACTCTGCGCCAGTGCACCGACCCGCATGTGGCGGCATTTGGCATGCGGTGCGGCGGGCGGTTGTGGTATACTGGGGCTACACGAGAGTTGGAGGGTGTGGCCGATGAGCGAGACGATGCTGGCCGCCGTGCTGGAGCGCCCTGGGGAGCTGTCGCTTCTGCGCATCCCAGCGCCCCAGGCCGCCGAGGGGGAGGTGGTGTTGCGGGTCGAGGCCTGCGGTATCTGCGGCAGCGACCTGCGCTACGTCGCGGGCGGCAACCCGTGGGCGATGCAGACCCTTGGCCGCCCCAAGCCGAGTCCGCCCAACATGGTCCTCGGCCACGAGGTGGCGGGCACCATCGTCGAGGACCCTGCGGGCCAGCGCGTCGGCCAGCGGGCCGTGCTGCTCGCCTACCAGGCGTGCGGCACGTGCTTCTACTGCCGGCGCGGGCGCGAGCACCTGTGCGAGCACGTCCGCCATCACGGCCACGGGGCGGGCTGGCGCGGTCGCGACTACAACCCCGGCGGCCTCGCCGAGCGATGCGCCGCGCCCTCCTCCCACGCCCTGCCGCTGCCGGAGTCGATCGGCTTCGATGAGGCCACCCTGCTCGACGGCCTGGCCGTCGCGCTCCACGCCGTAGACCTCGCGGACGTGCGGCCGGGCGACAGCGTGGCGGTGCTGGGCAGCGGCCCCCTGGGCCTGTGCCTGGCGCAGGTCGCGCGGGCGTCGGGCGCCTGCACGGTGTTCGCCATCGACAAGTCCGCCGGGCCGCTGGACGTGGCAACTGAGCTCGGCTTCGACACCGTAGACGCTACTGCCAGCGATGCCGCCGTAGCCGTCCTCGACGCGACCGACGCCATCGGCGTGAGCGTCGTGTTCGACACCGCGGGGACGCCGACCACCCGCCGGCAGGGCCTGACGATGCTGCACCGCGGCGGTCGCCTGGTGTGCCTGGCCGGGGGCGACGAGGAGCTCGGCCCGGGCTACGCCCGCCTCGCCGGCGAGCGCGCCATCCTCACGGCCGCCAACAGCCCGTACCGCGACCTGACCCGCGCCATCGACCTGGCGTGCAGCGACCGCGTCGATCTCACCGCCTTGGTCACCCACACGTTCCCGCTCGACGAGGTCGAGCGTGCCTTCGCCCTCGCCTGTGACCGCGAGGCCAGCGGCGCCCTCAAGGTCGTCGTCCAGCCCGCCGCCACCGCCTGAGTCGCGGCGCGTGTTCCTTCTGTTCTGGTCGTGGGCGGCCAGCGAATCCGAATGGGTGGAGCGGGAGGCGAGGCGCGCCAGGGACAGGCAGTTGGCGAGCGAGGACCGTCTGCCCGTCATTCACCCCATCCTGCTCGACAAGCCGCCGCCACCGCCGCCTGACTTCCTCAGCCACATTCAGTTCGACGACCCTTGGCCGCCCCGTTACAGCAACCGGTAGCCAGGGGATAGTCGATGCTGGCCCCGCTCACCGCGCACGCAGCGCCGGACCAGCTCTGACGGGGGCCGACGCTTCCTCTACCTGTCTGGCTCCTCGACCTGTGGCTCCTTGGAGAACAGGCGCTTGCCGAAGCGGGTGAAGCTGTCCCACAGCTCCTTGGCCTCCTCGGACTTGCCGTCGCGCTCGAGCTTCTCCTTGAGCTCGACGGCCTTCTCCCGGAGCTTGGGGTATTGCTCTGTCTTGAAGCGCTCCCACTCCTCGGCCGTCATGTCCTTGGCCTTCGCGCCGAACTCGCGGACCGAGTCCTGGAACTGCTTGCCCTCCGGCGACGATGCCCAGGCCTTGACCTTCCCGCCGAGCCCCGCAGCCCAGTCGTAGGCCGCGCCCCCCCAGTCCGAGACGCGGTGCGTAAGCTGGTCAGTCCAGCCTTCCGTCCCCTCGATGATGTCGCCGGGCTGGACGGGGGTTTTTCCCTTGACCTTGCGGTCGTTCATCACGATCTGGCGCTCGCCCGTCAGGTCGGTGATTCCGCCTCGCTTCTTGATGATGTACTCCGCCTCGCGGTAGACCCGCTGCTCGTGCTCCTCCTGGATGAGCACCCGCGCCGCCACCGTGCCCGCCTCGGTCAGCTTCACCTCCTGCACGGTGCCGATGGGCACGCCGTTGTAGATGACGTGCTGGCCCGTTTCAAGCCCTTTGGCGTTCTTGTACGTGATGGTGAACTCCAGAGGCTGCTTCTTCTCGGTGCAGCTCAGGCAGGCGAGCGCTGCCACCAGGGCAGCCGCCACACACGTCCAGCGTCTTGCACTTCTCATGGCTGAAGCCCTCCGAAGTAGAGGTACGAGACGACCACGTCCACGAGCACCACGAGCAACGCCGCGGCGATGGATGCTGCCGTGACGGCCCGCTCGAGCAGCGTCGTCTTGCCGCTGCCGCTCTCCCCGACGATGGCCACGCGCTCGCCCGCCTCCACGCGCAGCTCGACGCCGCGCAGCGGCGCCTCACTGAGCCCTCGGATCTCAACGGCAGCGGGACTCGCCATCACGTCTCCACGGCTCTGCGCCCGTCGGCGCCGCGACCGTACACCCCACGCGCGGCCCTGTCAAGCGGCCCTGGACGCGCCCAACCCTCTGGTGTGGGAACACTGGCGGCTGTTTGCCACTTCCTGGCGGACCGGCCAGATCCCGCGGCGACCGGACTCAGGCGCCAGGCGCGGGGGACATCGATCATGTGGATGCCGGCGAGGGCGAGCGTGCCGCCGCAGGGGGCCGATGCATTGACGAGCCCGAGCCGCGGGCCTATAATCGGGGCCATGTGGCCGCTGGGATTCGATACGCCCCTTGCACTGCTGCTGGCGCCCGCGGCCGTTCTCGCGTTCGTGCGGTGGCGGCGGCGGAGCGACGCCCTGACGCTGGCGGCCGTGCTGTGCCTGGCGGTGGCGGCGGCGGGGCCGCAGTGGCGGACGGAGCGGCGACGGACGGCCCGCGTCTACCTGCTCGATGCCTCGGGCAGCATGTTCCTCGACCTGCGGGCCGCGCTCGACGGCGTCCGGCAGAGCATGGGTGAGCTGGCGCCCCAGGACAGGGCCGGTCTCGTCCTATTCGGCAGGTCGCCGGTCCTGGCGCTGCCCATGACGGAGGTGCGGGCGCTGCCCGACCGCATCGAGCCACCGCCCGATCTACCGCGGCCCGACGGCTCTGACCTCACCGCCGCCATCCGCCTCGCCGCCCGCCAGCTCGCCGAACCGGGCTACGATCGCCAGATCGTCCTGCTCTCTGACGGCCGCTATACCTCGGACGCCGCCACCGTTGAGGCCGCACTCGCCGCCGACGCAGGGCTTCGCATCATACCCATCCCAGTCGGCCCGGCCGGCGTCGCCGACGCCCGCGTCACCCGCCTCGACGCCCCGCTGCGCGTCCGCCAGCTCGAACCCTTCCGCATCACCATCGGCCTCGCCGCCACCGCCGCCATCGAGACCGATCTCGTCCTTCAGCGCGGCGACCAGACCATCGCCACCCGCCGCGTCACCCTCGAGCCGGGCGTCCCTCGTCGCCTCGTCGCCACTGACACCCTCGTCCGCCCGGGCCCCGTCGCCTACACCGCCCGCCTCACCGCCGCCGACCGCTGCACCCAGAACAACGTCGCCCGCGCCGCCGTCCGCGCCGAGGGCGCCACACGCTTCCTCTATCTCTCCAACACCACCAACCCGCCCCTGCTCTTCCTCCTCGGCAACATGGAGGGAAGCCATATCCCCCTCGCCCAGCCCCGAGGCCTGCGCCTCGACCGCCAGCGACTCGCCGACGTGGACTGCCTGGTCCTCGACCGCGTCCCCGCCGCCGACCTCTCCGACGCCGCGCAGCGGGCGATCCGCGACTGGGTCCGCGACGCGGCCGGCGGCCTCATCGCGCTCGGCGGCCCCGACGCCTACGGCCCGGGCGGCTACCTCGACACCCCCGTCGAGGAGGCGCTCCCCGTCCTCTGTGACCGCCCGCGGCCGCTCGCCCTTGTCGTCGCACTCGACGCTTCTGGCTCGATGGCCGAGCGTGCCGGCGAACGCAGGAAGATCGCCTACGCCCGCGAGGCCGTCCTCGCCACACTCGACCGCCTGCGCTTCGGTGACCGGCTCGGCGTCGTCGCCTTCGCTGCCCAGCCCGACCTTCGACTCCCCCTCACGCAGGGCGCCAGCGCCGACCGCCTTCGCGCGATCCTCAACGCCATCGAGCCACATGGCGGCACTGACCTGAACGCTGCCCTCGACCTCGCCCTCCGCGTGCTGCCGCAGGGCGCCGCAGACCTCCGCCACGTCATTCTGCTCTCCGACGGCCAGGACCCCCGCTTCGACCCCGCCGCCCTCCGCCGCCGCTTCGCCGAGGCAGGCACCGGCCTCTCCGTCCTGATGACGGGCGGCGAGGAGGAGGCCGTCGCCCGGCTCCGGCAGCTTGCGCCCGACGACTTCCACCACGTGACCGACCCCGCCGCGCTCCCCGCCATCTTCCGGCGGGTGCTCCTCAAGGCCACCCACCGGGAGCAGGTCCGTCGCGGCAGCTTCCCCGTCCGCCCCGTCAGCGCCGAGCTAGCCAAGGGCATCCGGCCCGCCGGCCCCCTTGCCGGCTACGTCCGCGTCATCGCGAGACCCGAGGCGGCCGTCGAATGGCAGACGGGTGATGGCGACCCCGTTCTTGCGCGTTGGCGTTTCGGACTCGGCCGAGCCGTCGCATTCGCCAGCACCGTCGGGGCCGACTGGGACGCCGGCTTTCTCGCCCGCGCCGACGCCTTCCGTCTCTGGGCACGCGCCGCGCGCTGGGCCGCGCGCCCCGCCGACGCCGAGGGCTTCGAGGCGGAGGCCGAGACCGATGGCGGCCGCCTTGCCCTCACCGTCCGCGCCGCCGATGGCGAGCGCTTCCACAACGGCCTCGACCTCTCGGCCCGCATCGTCCCGCCGCGCGGTGACTCAATCGGGATCCCGCTCCCGCAGGTCGCCCCCGGGGAATACCGCGGCGAG
>CAZDNN010000492.1:0-5053 GCA_964506385.1 uncultured Planctomycetota bacterium | reverse complement strand
GCAGCCGACGGGTCACTTCGCCCGCGTAGCTCGCCCCTCTCGTCGATGGGGGCCTGCTGGCCGGGAGCTCGGGTTCATGGCCGATGATCGCCGATCGATGACGTGCGGAATGCGGAATGCCGAGCAGCGCCGACGTGCAGGAGGAACTCTCTCCGAGGGGGGAAAAGGCAAGAGCCCCGCGAGGTCGGCTGACCCCGCGGGGCTCTTTCGCGTCCATTCGCGTGTTTCGCGGGTTCCCTCTTCTCCTAGAAGAGGCCGACGACCTTGCCGTCCTCGGTGATGTCCACCTTCATGAAGGCTGGGGTGGCGGGGAGGCCTGGCATGGTGCGCATCTCGCCACAGAGGGGGTAGAGGAAGCCGGCTCCTGCGGCGGCACGGACGTCGCGGATGGGGAGGGTGAAGCCGGTCGGGGCGCCCTTGAGGGCGGGGTCGTGGCTGAGGGAGAGGTGGGTCTTGGCCATGCACAGGGGGAGGCCTGCGAGGCCCATCTTGGTGTAGAGGGCGATTTTCTTCTCGGCCTCGGGGGCGTAGTCCACGGCGGCGGCGCCGTAGATCTTCGTGGCGATGGTCTCGATCTTCTCCTTGATCGAGGCGTCGTCGGGGTAGAGGAACTTGAAGTTGGTGGGCTGCTCGCAGGCCTCGACGACGGCCTCGGCGAGCGCGGTGCCGCCCTCGCCGCCGTCGGCCCAGACGTTGCTCTCGTAGGCGCCCATGGCGCCGGCTCCGATGGCGGCCTGGCGGACGCACTCGATCTCGGCGTCGGTGTCGGCGGTGAAGCGGTTGACGGCGACGACGACGTTGACGCCGAAGCCGACGGCGTTGGCGACGTGCTTGGCGAGGTTGCAGCAGCCGGCCTCCAGCAGCGGGATGTTCTCTTCGGTGTAGGCGGGGTCGAGGGGCTTGCCGGGGACGACTCTGGGGCCTCCGCCGTGCATCTTGAGTGCGCGGACGGTGGCGACGATGACGACGCAGTGGGGAGTGAGGCCGGAGATGCGGCACTTGAGGTTGAGGAACTTCTCCATGCCGCAGTCGGCGCCGAAGCCGCTCTCGGTGACGACGTAGTCGGCGAGCTTGAGGGCGATGCGGTCGGCGATGATGGAGGAGTTGCCCTGCGCGATGTTGGCGAAGGGGCCTGCGTGGACGAATGCGGGGCTGTGCTCGAGGGTCTGCATGAGGTTGGGCTTGACGGCGTCCATCATGAGGACGGTCATGGCGCCTGCGACGCCGAGGTCCTCGGCGGTGATGGGAGCGCCCTTCTTGGATGTGCCGATGATGATGCGTCCGAGGCGCTTGCGGAGGTCCTGGAGGTCGGCGCACAGGGCGAGGGCGGCCATGACCTCGGAGGCGACGGTGATGTCGAAGCCGGTCTGGCGCGGGCGGCCGTCGGTGGCGGCGCCGAGGCCGATGACGATGTTGCGGATCGCGCGGTCGGAGACGTCAACGACGCGGTTCCAGATGATCGAGTAGGGGTCGATGTCGAGCCGCTTGAGGCCGCGGCGGGCGAGGCGCTTGTCGCTGAGGGTGTCCTCGTGGAGGATGCGGGCGTCGATGGCGGCGGCGAGGAGGTTGTGGGCCGCGCCGACCGCGTGGATGTCGCCGGTGAGGTGGAGGTTGAAGTCCTCCATGGGCACGACCTGGGAGTGTCCGCCGCCCGCGGCGCCGCCCTTGATGCCGAAGGTGGGGCCTTGGGAGGGCTGGCGGATGCAGGTGAAGACGTTCTTGCCGATGTGGTGGAGTGCCTGGCTCAGGCCGATGGTCGTGACGGTCTTGCCCTCACCGAGGGGGGTGGGGGTGATGGCGGTGACGTCGATGTACTTGCCGTCGGGCTGTTCGGCGAGGCGGTCGAGGATGGAGAGCTTTACCTTGGCCTTGACGTCGCCATAGAGCTCGAGCTCGTCGCGCTGAATGCCGGCGGCCTCGGCGATCTCGACGATCGGCTTGAGGGTGGCTGCCTGAGCGATATCCAGATCCGAAGGCATAGGCATCTCCTGTAGCCCGACGAGAGCATATCGGCACCCGCGGATCGGGCTGGCCTCGCGGCGCCGCGCACTTTGTGCGATCCGTCACAAGTCCATTGGGGCGGCCAGTGTAGCAGGCAGGACGGTGGCGATCAAGCGCGAATCGCCGCGTATCGGGGGGGACGCGTGTCGTGGCGGCGGGTGCCGTGGGGCGGAGGTGGGGTCACTCGCTGCCGACGACGGTCCAAGTGCGTTCGTCGGAGGCGCCGCAGATGTCGCTGACGATGAGGCGCAGGCGATGAGGCTTGGGCGAGCCGGGCGGGTCGTGCGGCGGCGGGAGCTTGCAGGTGGGGGTGACGGCGAAGACGGCGCCGTCGAGGATCCAGCGGTAGTGGATCTGCTCGTCGCGGTCGCGGTCGTGGACGGAGACGGCGATGTGGATGGGCCTGGGCTCGTCGAAGTGGATGGTGTCGGGGAATCTGGGCTCGATGCCGACGATCTTCGGCGGCTCGTTGCTCTGGACGCGCTCGACGACCCAGGAGACCGCTTGGGTGAGGGGCTGGCCGTGGCGGTTGGAGACGCGGCAGACGACCACCTCCTTGTCGCGGGTGGGCTCCAGGCGCGGGCCCTGGCCCGGCTCGCCGTCGCGGCGGTAGGTCCACGTCTGTCCGGTGCCGCCGACGGAGGCGTGGTCGCCCGCGAGCCATTCGTAGGTGAGCTCGTCGCCGCCGTCGCCGTCGATGGCCTCGACCCGGAATGTGCGCTCGCCGCCCGGCAGCACGGCGATGCGGTGCTGGGGCGGCGGGTCCGTGGCCACGATCTCCGGGGGCATGGGGACGTCGGCCACCCGGACGATCCATTCCGCGCGCACCACCTGGCCGCCCCGTGGGTCCGCGCCGATCCCCACGATGCGCCGCGTCACCGGCTGCCCCTCGCTCGACCCGCGTACCACTCCGGGGATGGGGACGTACGTGCAGGTCCACGGCGCATTGTGCCCGTGGGTGAGGCTGCCTTGCTCGTGGTCGGGAGCGGGGAGGCCGCGGGCGTCGAGTAAGGCCCAAGTGAACTCGAGTGTCTTGTGGCGGCCGAGAGCTGAGGTGAAGCGGAACCGCAGCTCCTGAGACTCCTCGAGGTCGAGGGTCATCTCCGACGGCTCGTGGCGGATGCGCGCGAGCTGCCGGTAGACGAAGACCCCGCCGAGCAGGACTACCAGCGCGGCTACGAGCACTGCGGCGCGGCGTGCGCGGCGCTTGAGCAGCGCGCGTCGGCACTCGTAGCGCAGGACGTCGGGGAGCACCGCCGAGGGGTCGAGGCGCGCCACCTCGTCGGCCAGGGCCAGCGCCTCGCGGTAGCGTCGGGCGTCGTAGAGCGCCACGGCGCGGTCCATGAGCGCATGGAGCCGGGCGCTGCGCTCGCGTTCTTGAGGCGTGGGGGTGGCCCCGGGCATGGGCAGGGTCCTGGTGAGGTCCTCATTGCCTATCATGCCGCCCTGCGCATCGCTTGTCAAACCACTCAGAATCTGAGCCGGCCCTTGCACCGACGCGGCCTGGACGCTATACTTATCTAGTCGCTGTATGGCGGACGGCCTTAAGTATCCAGGACATCTACCTTTGCGAATGGGGGCCAAGCCGATGACTGGGCGTCAGAAGAGATGGCGGCTGGGCGTTGCGCTCGCGATGAGCTTGGGCGCCCTGTGGCTTGGCGCAGCCGCGCGGGGCGGCCAGTGGCCGATCCCCCCGGTGCCAGACAACGCCTACGCGGTCGTGCGCCCGGGCCAGAATCCCCTCGTCAAGCCGAACAGCAAGGTGCCGCCGCCCACCATCGTGTGGGAGAAGGTCCAGGTGCGCAAGGACCATCCGCGCCTGTGGATCACCAGGGAGAACAAGGCGGAGTGGGTCCGCCGCGCGAAGGGCCACCCTTCCTACGAGCTCTTCCAGCGCGCCGTGGAAACGGGCGATCCGCTGGCGCTGGCCCTGATGTACCAGATCACCGGCCGGGATGCCTATGCACGCAAGGCCATCGAGGCCCTGCTCGATGGCACGGCGGGGGCCACCCACGCGCCCTTCGTCTTCGACTGGACATACGACGCCATGACCGAGGTCCAGCGCCGCGAGGCCGTCGAGCGCCTGTGGGCCATCATCCAGCTCGACCGAGCATCCGGCTGGCCCCGCTGCTCCAAGTACACGAGCTACCCCGTGGACCCGCGTCCCTCCCAGACCCCGCCCGACCAGTGGCCTGCCTTCTACAACTGGACATTCCACGACCAGGACTGGGTCCGCGATCAGGCACCTACCTTCTTCGCGCTCATCGCCCTCGCGCATCACCACCCGCGCGCCGAGGAAGGGGTCCGCAACTTCTGGGAGTACTCTATCAAGGACGCCACCCTGTTCTTCGACCATCTGCGCGACGGCAGTTACTGGCAGGGCTACTACTGGTGGATCACCGCCAAGATCAAGCAGACCCACCAGATGCTCACGGCCATGAAGACGGCCTGTGGCATCGACTACACCGACCCCATCAAGCACCCATGGCTCGCCAATGTGGGACGGTGGCTTCTCTACTGCTCCGACCCGTGGCGCAACCGCGTCATCTTCAACTACGGCGACGGCGAGATGGCACCCATGGACCCCAGGACGCGGGCATCCCTCCTCGCGTCCAACTCGCTGGTGAGGGACCCGAGGGTCCAGTGGCTCATAGACACCGGCTGCCCGGAGGCGCGATTCTGGGACGACGAGATCCTCTACCACGACCCCACCGTGACGCCGGTAGCCCCATCGAAGCTCCCCCCCAGCCGCGCGTTCCCTGGCACTAACCTCGTGGTCATGCGCTCGTCGTGGGACGCCAATGCCGTGTGGGCGTCGGTGCGGTGGATGGACTGGTATGATATGCACGGTCACGCCGACTGCGCCTCGTTCCTCATCTACTGCAAGAGCCCCGTCGCCCCCGACACGGGCTTCTACGACCCAGGGAGCTTCCATCGGGGCAACTACGGCAGCCGCACGATCGCCCACAACACCATCACTGTGCGGGACCCCAAGGCCAATCTCCCCCTCAACGACGGCTGCCAGCGCATGAAGGAGCAGCGCACGTGGAGC
>CAZDNN010000491.1:0-5058 GCA_964506385.1 uncultured Planctomycetota bacterium | reverse complement strand
GGCAAAACCAGGACCGTCACCGCCGAAACTGTGCCTGAACACAAGAGAGGCTAGCCGTGCTCCCTGTCGAACGGGGCCGACCCGGTCTGCGGATTGTGCGCGCCGCATTGACAGCCATCCTCCTGATGACAGCATGCGCCGGCTCGGCAGCGTCGGCCGGCCGCAAGCCGGTGAAGCGGGAAGTCCCTTGGGACATGGCCGCCCTCTCAAAGGCCCCAAAGGTCCACCCCACCGACGTACGCCCCGCGAAGGGCATGCGCTCGTTCTTCTACGAAGGAGCGATGTACAAGGGCAAGCCGACGTGGGTGTTTGCCTACTTCGCGACCCCGAAGGGCAAGCCGCCCCGGGGTGGGTGGCCCGCTGTGGTGTGCGCCCACGGCGGAGGCGGCACGGCTTATCCCGGCTGGGTCAGGAAGTGGAATAGCCATGGGTACGCGGCCATCGCGATGGACCTGGAAGGCCACCTGCCGCGCCTTGGGAGGCCAAGAGTCGACCCCCGGACACGCATCGTGCAAACGAAGTACGCGGCCTCGAGGGACTTCACCGAGGCCTGGGTCTACTACACAACGGGCGGCGGCAGACTAAAGGACCGGAAATGGGAGTTCATCCGGTGCAAGATCGGCAAGAGGGAACTGGTTGGGTGGTCGAGCGCACGCTCTCGTGGCTATCGAAGTGTCGAGCCCTGCTCGTGCGGTACGACAAGAAAGCACAGAACTACCTCGGACTACTGCAACTCGCGTGTGCACTGCTCTGGTTCCGCAGAATGCTCAGAATCGGCTTTTGAGATAGTTTCTAAGGCGGCAGGCGGCCAGAGAAGCAATCCGAATCCCTGAGACCAGCGCACCACCCAGCAGCGCCAGCGGGAGGCCAGGCCAGTGGAACTGTGACTCTATTGTGACTCGGCCTTGCAGGAATGTAGCCTGTGGGCGTCGGATCGCGTCGGCCAATGTCGGGTTGTGTCGGTTGAACGGCCCTGCCCCCGAAGGCCATGAACGCAAGCGACGCCAGAGCTTGTTGCCGTAAGCCCTGGCGCCGCTTCGTGGTGGAGACGATGGGACTCGAACCCACAACCTCTAGAGTGCGATTCTAGCGCTCTCCCAATTGAGCTACGTCCCCGAAGCTGAACCTATTCTACGTTCCCTGGCTCGGGGAGTCAAGCTCAAGCGCCGGCTCACAGGCGGAGGGGACACTCGTTGTGGAGGAAGTTGCGCAGCCGCTGACGCACGGCAGGATCGAGGCCCCGCGAGAAGACGTAACGGCCGAAACGGTAGCGGATGGTGGCGTCGCGCAGCCCGAGCTCGGCGACGAACTGGCGGATGCGCACGGCGTACGGCTCGAGGAGGCCCTCGACGCGGACGCTGCCGCGGCGGTCGATGCGGATTCTGGCCTTCGAGAGAAGCAGCATGGCGCACGCGCCGTCAGGGCTTGAGGAACGGGTTGGTGCGGCGCTCTTCGCCGACGGTTGTGGCCTCGCCGTGGCCTGGGTAGACGGCCGTGTCGGGGGCGAGGGCGAAGAGGCGCTCGCGGATGCTGGCGAGGAGCTGCTGCCAGTCGCCGCCTGGGAAGTCGGTGCGGCCCACGCCGCCGGCGAACAGGGTGTCTCCGCTGAAGAGGACGTCGGGCGCGTCGTCGAGGCGGACGAGGAAGGCGACGCCGCCAGGGGTGTGCCCCGGGGTGTGGAGGACCTCGATGGTGTGGGGGCCGAGGGTCAGGACGTCGCCGTCGGCGAGGAGGCGGCCGGGCTCGGTGGGCTGGAAGGGGAGGCCGATCCAGGAGGCGAGGGACTGGCTGCCGTCGCCGAGCATGGCTGCGTCGGCCTCGTGGATGGCGATGGTGGCCTCGGGGTATGCCTCGGCCAGCTCGGGCACGGCGGCGATGTGGTCGATGTGGCCGTGTGTGAGCAGGATGAGCGACGGGGTGAGCCCCAGGTGGCGGAGCTGGCCGATGATCAGCTCGGCGTCGCCGCCAGGGTCGATGACGGCGGCCTCCTCCCCGGCGTCGGGTGCGACGAGGTAGCAGCAGGCCTGGAGGGGGCCGACGGTGAAGCCGTGGATGCGCATCGGGCGTCCTGCCGACATGGGGTCGCGGGTGTGCCGTTACGCGGGCGAGGCGAGGTAGTCGTCGATGAGCTGCTGGACGTCGCTGGGGGATTCGTCCTCCCAGAGGCCGATGATGCGGCGCTCGCGCTCGGCGCTGGCGACGGAGTCGGAGGCGTGGGCGGCGTTGCGCATGAGGTCGTCGCCGTAGACGCTGCGGATGCTGCCGGCGGCCGCCTCGGTGGGGTTGGTGGAGCCGAGGCGGGCGCGGATCTTGCCGATGGCATCCTCGCCGGTGTAGAGCAGGGCCAGGCATTTCTCGAGGCCAGGCAGCTCCCGCTCCTCAGGGCTGGCGAGGTGGGCGGGGTTGCGGCCGGTCATGTACTCGACGATGCGGTTGAACTCGTGGTCGGCGTTGTAGCCCTTGAGAATGTCGCCGATCTGCTCGACGGCCTCGTTCGGGATGTCGAACTCGAAGGCGTCGCGCAAGTGGGCGGCGGCGCGGCGGGCCACGTTGCCACGCAGCTTGTCGCGGAAGATGGCCCGCAGCGGGCCGTAGAACTCCTCGGCCTGTGCGACGGACAGGTGGAGCACCCTGGCGCCGACGATGAAAAGGCCGGTCTTGGCGAACATGTCCACGATGTTCCCAGGCCGGGCGCTCGGCTTGCGGAAGTTGTCGGGCTTGAGGATCACCAGGGTCGTCTCGTAGTCGGCGCCCTCGGGCTTGGGGACGGCGCGGTCCACGATCCCGCCGTCGCTGTCGGCGAACTCGGCGAACAGGCGGAGGTGCTGGGGGGTGAGGGCAAGGTCGGTGGAGATGAAGCAGGCGGGCTCGAAGTAGTGGACGGTGCCGCCGCGGTCCACGACGAAGTCGCCGTAGGTGCCGCGGACGGTGTCGCCGCGGGGCTCGCGGGTGATGGGGCCGACGACGTCGTCGTTGAGCGCGTCGGTGGCGTTCTGGCCGCGGAAGAGGAGGAGCATGCAGCGGTTGGAGATGCCCATGCGGTTGTTGGGCCGCAGGTAGGCGTCGCAGTAGTCGAGCAGGGCGCCCTTGACGGGAGCCTCGATGTCCTGCGCGGTCAGCAGCTCCTTGTAGCGGTCCACGAAGGCATCGGTCGGGGCGTACATCCGGGCCGCCACCAGATCGAGGTCGGACAGGAGCAGGCGGGAGATGATGTTGCCTGTGCGGCTCTTGAGCAGGCTGTACGGGGTGATGAGGGCATAGGCCAGTTCGATCGGCATCGGGCGGCTCTCCTTGCGGGCACGCGGAATAGCGGATTCTACCTATAGGCTGGCGAGAAGTCAATCAAAGAAAGACCAAGAGCACGGCTGACACTTCAGCGAGGTGTGGGCCCGCCGCCGCGGGCGATTGGAACGCCTTTTTGCACGCTGCCTCTTCCTTACTCGACTTTGGCACTTCCTCTGCCGCTATGCGGCGGCAGAGATGGCGTTCGAAAAGGCGGTGTCATGACCTGTGATGTCACCCCGGTCCGGGATTCCGCCTTCGGCGGCTCGGCGGCACTTCAGCCGGTTGAATAGTTGCAGCCGGCTGAATAGTCACGAGCGCGAGAGGAACAGGGCAGGAGGGCTCCCACGACCTGGGGTCGTAGTCACAGGTGAGGGAGAGCCTGTGTTCGCCCGCCCGCCCGAGGGGCGATGGTGGCCGATGCGGGCATCGTCGCCCTCGCCAATCTCGGATTGGGCTTGACTTGGCATGTCGGCGGTGTAGAATCTCCAGGGGGCGGGTGCTGCTGTGCGCCCTCTCCTGCCGAATGATCCCACGCGAGGAGATTGGGATGAAACGACGACGCTTCCCACGACTCAAGGAGGGCTGGGCGCTCGACTACCGCGTGCTGGACAGCACGCAGTTCGAGCGCGATCCGGTGTCTACCCTCGCGGTGAACATCTCGGGCGGAGGCATCTGCCTGGAGGCCGCCGAGGAGGTGGCGCCGGGCGCGATGCTGGCCATCGACCTGCACTCGCCTGCCTTCGACAGCCCCATCCTCGCCCTGGCGCGGGTCGTCTGGTGCAAGAAGAAGCTCTTCTCGGACAAGTATGAGATCGGCGCGGAGTTCTGGTGGGTCGGCTGGCGCGACAGCGACGCCCAGGGCAAGGTGGCCTCGTACATCCAGGAGAAGGTGCCCGAGGCGGACGCCGAGCCGAGCGAGGAGAGCTAGGCCCACCTCGCGCCGCCATGCCCCCTGATGCCCCCTCACCGTCGGCGCCCGCCCCCTCACGCCGACGCCACTACCCTGTGACCCAACGCGCCCTGGATATCGCGCTCGCCGCCGTGGGCCTGCTGCTCCTGTGGCCGGCCCTGCTGGCCATCGCCGTGCTCATCAAGCTCACGTCCCGCGGTCCCGTGCTCTTCCGCCAGGACCGCGCCGGGCTGGGCGGCAAGCCCTTCACCCTCCTCAAGTTCCGCTCGATGCGGGAGGACGCCGACCTGCGCCGCCGGGAACTGGCTCACCTGAGCGAGATGGATGGGCCGATCTTCAAGATGCGCCAGGACCCCCGGATCACCGGCCTCGGCCGCTTCCTGCGGCGCTCGAGCCTCGACGAGCTGCCCCAGCTCCTCAACGTCCTGCGCGGCGACATGAGCCTCGTTGGCCCCCGCCCCCTGCCGCTCGACGAGGCGCGCCGCCTGCCGCCGCGCTACCAGCGCCGCCACACTGTCCGGCCCGGCCTCACCGGCCTGTGGCAGGTCAGCGGCCGCAACGAGCTCCCCTACCACAGGATGATGGAGCTCGACCTCCAGTACGTCGCCCACCGCTCGCTCGCCCTCGACCTGTCGATCCTCCTCCGCACCCTGCCCGCGCTGCTCACGGCCCGCGGCGCCTTCTGACCTATCGCGGCCCGCGGCCGCAGCCAAAGAGGGAAACTCGGGCTGGGCACACTGGAAAACAAAGCCAACCCCGTTGGTCTTGCTTGCCTCTTCACAAGCGCCGCACCGGCACTACTTGCCAACGAAGAGCAAGCCTTACGGGATCGATCCGCCTTCGCGAGGCGACGTAGCCGCTTC